>DATKGB010000161.1:0-33025 GCA_035544315.1 Verrucomicrobiia bacterium | reverse complement strand
GGTCGGGTAGCGTGGCTCTGGTATAAACGCGCCATGAGTCTATCTCAGGAACGCCTGCTCGAGCTACAGCTCAAGGCCAACGACGTGCGCCAGGGCATCATCCGTGCGCTCGAGGCGGCCGGTTCGGGCCACTCCGCCGGATCGCTCGACATGGCCGACATCTTCACGGCGCTGTACGGTCACGTGATGCGCCACGATCCCAAGAACATTACGTGGGCCGATCGCGACCGACTGCTGCTGTCGTGCGGGCACATCGCGCCCGTCCGGTATTCGGCGATGGCCAATTTCGGCTACTTTCCGGTCGAAGAATTGTTGACGTTGCGCAAATTTGGAACGCGCCTGCAAGGCCATCCCGAACGCGTGACGTTGCCGGCGGTCGAAACGACCTCGGGGCCTCTAGGCGAGGGGCTTGCGCAGGGCGTGGGCATGGCGCTGGCGGCCAAGCTCGACAAGAAAAATTGGCGCACGTACGTCGTCACCTCGGATGCGGAACACCAATGCGGCCTGCATTGGGAGGCGATGATGACCGCGGGCAAGTTCAAGCTGGATAACTTGATGTGCATCGTCGATCGCAACTTCATTCAAATTGACGGCAGCACCGAAGACATCATGCCGCTCGAGCCGTTTGGCGACAAGTATCGCGCGTTCAACTGGGAAGTGTTCGAATGTGACGGAAACGATATGGCCGCGATTATCGAAACGATCGAGAGGGCCCAAAAGGTGAAAGGCAAACCGACGGTCATCGTTGCCAATACGATCCCGGGTAAGGGCGTCTCATACATGGAAGGCGACTACACGTGGCACGGTAAGCCACCCAATAAAGAGCAAGCCGAAACGGCATTGCGCGAACTTCAAGCCGACCGCGAAAGGTTAGTGGCGCATGCCTGAAATGATGATGGATGGCGAGCCGCTGCATTTGCACGGGTATACCGACGTTGCCTCGGTCAAGCAAGTTCCCACGCGCAACGGTTTTGGCGAAGGCCTGATCGAGGCCGGGAAAAGGAACAAGAACGTGATGGCGATTTGTGCCGATTTGGCCGAATCGACGCGCATGGAAGGCTTCAAGAAAGCTTGCCCGGATCAATACCTCGAAATCGGCGTTGCCGAGCAGATGCTCGTCGCGATGGCTGGCGGCTTAGCCGCTGCGGGCAAGATTCCGTGGATCGCTTCGTACGCGATGTTCAATCCGGGTCGCTCGTGGGAGCAAGTGCGCACGATCATGGCACTCAACCAGACCAACGTGAAAATCGCCGGAGCACACGCCGGCGTCTCGGTCGGACCCGACGGCGCAACCCACCAAGCGGTTGAAGACATCGCGATCATGCGCGTGATTCCGCATATGACCGTGGTCGTGCCGTGCGATTCGATTCAAACCAAGAAAGCGACGCTGGCGCTCTCGGAGATGTTCGGTCCGGCGTACTTGCGCTTCGCGCGCGAAAAGTCCGCGATCGTTACAACCGAAGATACGCCGTTTGAAATCGGCAAGGCGCAGACGTTCCGGCAGGGCAAGGACGTCGCGATCGTCGCATGCGGTATTCTGCTGTACAACGCGCTGGCCGCGGCCGAAGAACTCGCCAAAGACGGGATCGAGTGTCGCGTCGTGAACAACCACACGGTCAAGCCGATGGACCAAGCGGCGATCGGTGCGGCCGCCAAAGACTGCGGTGCGATCGTGACGGTGGAAGAACATCAGGTTCACGCGGGCATGGGTTCGCGCGTGGCCGAGATCGTGGCGCAGCACCATCCGGTGCCCATCGAGTTCATCGGCGTCCAAGATCGATTCGGTCAGTCGGGCGATCCGGTCGAGTTGATCGAGTTCTACGGCATGGGCACCAAAGCGATCGTGGCCGCGGCCAAGAAAGCCTACGCGCGAAGCCCCCGGAATACGCATCGGGCATAGAAGGCAATGACCGCCGAAAAACGCGTGCCGGTTCCTTTGACGGAACGTACGGTTTGGCCCGATAGCCACCAAGTCGGCCCGCCGACCTCGGGCGACGACGTGCTTCTGACGGCGTGGTTGCGGTCGCGGCCCGGAGGCGATCTTGACGTAGCCGGCGCGCGAAAGCTTGCTATTACGCCGCCGCTGCTTCGGACGCTTGCCGATCGGAAAGCGCTAGCAACGCAGACGGACGCAGCTCCGGACGATGTCGAGTTGCTGCGGCGTTACTGCGAACGTTTTGAGTTGAAAATCGTCGACACTCGCTGGAGATCCGTCGTAATAAGCGGTCCGATCGAGCGGCTGGTTCGGGCCTTCGGTGCGACGGTCGCAATCTTCGAAGATGGCGGTGGGCGCCGCTTTCGCCACCGGTCGGATGCCTTGCACCTGCCTGCGGATCTCGCGGCCGTCGTTCGTGGTGTATTCGGTCTGCATCAGTGGCCGCGATCGCGGAAACTCGGGACGCTGCAACGTCACACGACGCCGCTCTACGCTCGCGAAGTTGCCGCTCGCTATCGGTTTCCCGACTCCGACGGTCGCGGTCAAACGATCGGCGTGGTGCAATTGGACGGACTATTCAGGCCGAGCGATTTCGACCAGTGCATGAGCGCGCAGGGACTGTCTCGCGCGCGTCCGATCGTAAAGCGAGTCGACGGCACCTACGCGCCGCACGAAGTCGCAACCGCAAAAGATCTCGAGGCGGCGCTCGACGTGCAGATCATCGGTTCGCTGGCACCGGGCGCGACCATCGTCGTATACGAAGCTCCCAACAACGAACGCGGATTCCTCGATGCCATCCGCGAGGCGCTCTTCGATGCAGAGTATGCGCCGTCCGTGTTGTCGATAAGTTACGGATGGCCCGAACCGGTGTGGACGCCGGTCGCGCTCAACATCCTCGAAGACATGTTTACGTTTGCCGCGCTCGTCGGAGTAAGCGTGTTCTGCTCCTCTGGAGACAACGGGGCCGAACTCGACTACGACGGCAAGCCGCACGTCGTGGCGCCGGCCTCGAGTTCGTTCGCGATCGCGTGCGGTGCGACGGTTATTGCTAACCCCGGCGATGACGGCGAGCAAGCGTGGGAAAGGACCGGAGGCGGTTTTAGCGAGCGATTCGCGGTGCCGGAGTGGCAAAACGTCGCGCAGTCGAGCGCAGCGCAGTACGGCGTGGCCGCCGGACGCGGCGTACCCGACGTGGCGGCGCAGCAACTGCCCGGCTACTACGTCGTAATGGACGGCGTCGAATTGGCGATGGGCGGTACTAGCGCGGTCGCACCGACGTGGTCGGCGCTGACCGCACGTATCAATCAACTACTGGGCGTGCCGGCCGGGTTCTTTTCGCCGATCTTGTACGACAGGCGGGGCGAGCAGCTCTTTGGCGAGATCGTTGCCGGCAGCAACGGGCGTTTCGAGGCCGGCGCGGATTGGAATCCGTGCACGGGCCTAGGGGTTCCCAATGGTATCGCTATAGAAAAAGCGCTCCGCGATCCGCCACTGCCGAGTCTTTAGTTCATGCACCCCAGCGCGTCGTCGCGGAACTGCTGATGAGCGGCTTTGTATTTGTCGACGGCGGTTTGAAGCGGGCCTTGTGCCGCGCCCGGGAGTCCTGCCAATTTGGTGTGAAGGTCGTCGATCGATCGGGCGTGAGCGTCGATGTGGGCGGCGGCTCGATTTTGTGAAGAGCTATCCATGGTGCCCGTCCCTACTAGGCGGCGCCCGCCGCCTGGATTTGTGCGATACGTTGGCTTATCGCCGCAGCCAGCTCCAGAACCTGCTCCTCCGTTAGACGCGCTCCGGCGCTCATCCGTTGCGCGAGTGCATCCTCGTCGTAGACCTGCGAGAGCGCGCGCATCAGGCGTTCGTATCCGTATTGCTCTGTCCGTTGACGCGCTTCGCTGCTCGTATGTCGTGCGTCCGTGAAGCCTACGATAGCGGCCGCGCGCTCGTGATCGCCGACGAGTCCGCCGAGCACGGCGTGATGCTCCAACGCGTCGATCATCCAACGCGCGCCCGACTGTTTCAGGAGCCGGAGCGCCTCTCCAAGGCAGTCGCGGGCTTCTTCGAAGTCGTCGACTGCCATGGCGTACGCCGCGAGATTGCACAAAGCGAGCGCCAGCGGCGCCGTATTCAGCCGCGCAAACGTCTCTCGGGCTTTTCGGGCGGTCTCTCGCGCGGCGTCGTAGTTGCCCACGGCAAATTCGAGTTCTCCGAGGTTAAGCAGGGCGCTGCCGTGCCACTCGCTGCCAGGCCTTTCCCGAGCGGCAACCTCGGTGAAACGCTGCCGCGCCATGTCGACGTTGCCGCGCTGGAGATCGGACACCGCCCAGTTGCGCAACACCGCGTTGGTGGTGAGCGCGGAAAGTTCTTGCGGCGCGTGGTAGGCCTGCGAAAACATCGCGTCGGCTTCGTCGAAACGCGCTGCGTCGCGAAAGATGCCCCCCACATTCGATCGCGCTCGCGCGATCTCGTTGGGATCGGACGATCGTAGAGCGACGGCTAGCGCTTGCGTTGCGGTCTCCTCGCGCCGGTCGATGGGACGACCCACAATCCATTCCAAAAGGACGCTGTGGCGCAATACCTTGGCTTTCGTCAACTCGTTTCCGGGCGTATCGAGCAGCGGTCGCGCGGCCTCGAACCATTGGATCGCTTCCTGCGGCGTGGTCAAGAGCTCCGGCAACTCGATCCCGGCGAGTAAACTCAGACCAATAGCGCTATCGTTTCCGCGAAATATGGACCAGTCCAATGCGATTCTGATGTTATCGATCTCGGGTGCGAGCGCTTGACGCCACCGCACGTCCTCCAACGACTCCGCCAGGGGAACCACATCGCCCACGAGACCGGCATAATAGCGCGCGTGTTTGCCGGCCATGGCGTGAGTTTCGTTGGCCTCCTCCAAACGTTCGCGGCTGAACTCTCGGATCGAGTGGAGCATCCGGTAGCGCGAATCCTCGCCGCTTGGGTCCACGACGACGAGCGATTTGGAAACGAGTGCGGAGAGCAACTCGAATACCTTCCATTCGTCGACGCCTTCGTCGACGCATACGGCTTCGGCCGCTGCCAGCGTCCATCCGCCGGCAAAGATCGACAAACGCCTAAACGCCGCGCGTTCGACTTCGTCGAGTAGATCGAAACTCCAGTGAATCAGCGCGTGCAGCGTTTGCTGACGCGGCAGGCGATCGCTGTCCGGTTGGGACAGAAGCCGAAAGCGCTCGTGAAGCTTTGCCGACAGCTGACGGGGGCTCAGAACGGTCGTCTTCGATGCGGCTAGTTCGATTGCAAGCGGAATCCCGTCAAGCCTCCGGCAGATATCGGCGACCGTTTGCGCGTTCTCATCGGTCAAAACAAATCGCCGGTCGGCAGCGACGGCCCGTTCCACGAAGAGGGCGATCGCAGCACATTGCATGGCCTCGTTCGCGCGCAAGCCTTCCAATTCGTTTTGCTCGGGAACCTCCAGGGACGGTAGCCGGTAGGCTTGTTCGCCCGCGATGTCGAGCGCTTGCCGACTCGACGCCAAGACTTTCACCTTCGGGCAACCGGCGAGAATCGCCGCGATGACGCGCGCGCTCGACTCGACCAAATGTTCGCAGTTGTCGAAGACGAGCATGGCGTGTTTGGCTTTAAGGGCGCGCACGAGATTTTCAAGCGGGTCGCCCGCGGCCGGGAGCCTTAGTCCTACGGATTGCGCGATGGTTGAGGGAATGTAGTCGCCGTTCGAGAGCGGTGCGAGTTCGACGAACCAGACGCCGTCGACGAATCCGCCTAGGACGTTTGCCGCGACTTGTAGCGAGGCGCGGGTCTTGCCGACTCCGCCGGCACCTACTAGCGTAACGAGGGAATGCTCGCCGATCGATTCGGTAATCTCGGCAATCTCGATTTCGCGGCCGACGAACGAAGTGAGCGTACGCGGCAAGTTGTTCCGAGGGACGATGGCGTTTTGCGAACGAAGCCGCGGATCGAGCGCGGCCAACGCCAACCCGGCCGCCTCGGTCAGCGCGGCGATGGCGCGGCGGTCATCGGGTTCGTACTCGACACGCTTTGGCGTAAGGCAGAGAAAACCGACCAGGTCGCCGCCGGCCATCATTGGGAACGCAATCTCGCCGGGCGCCGGGGAGCCGAGCGAGCGCGGATCCGCGGGAGCCGCAGTCGACCGAAGGCGAATCGCGAGCGGATCGTCGGGCTCGATACGCTCGAGGGGAACGTCGTACGAAGAGGCTTCCACTACATAGGAATCGCGGCGCAGATAGATCGCGCATCCCGCGGCCCCCATGAGGTAGTCGACGGCCTCGACGACGCGACGCAGTACTTGCTGCGGGTCGTTGAACGATGTCAACTCCTTGCGCAGTCGGGAGAAGGTCTCTCGCGCTTCTCGGCGGCGCTTGGTGAAGGCCGCTTCCACCGCGGCTTCCACGCGCTGATGGATTGGCCGGAACGCGAGCGTCGCGATTAAAACGATCGCAATTTCGATAGCCGTACTCGCCAAGCGCGAGCGATCCGATACGTACTTTTCGGCCCACCACTCGCCGAACGCAAAAAGGAGCACGACGACCGTCGTAACGAGGCCGTATGCGTACGCACGCAGACGACGATTCGCGCCAACCGAACTCATTCGAGGGAGGTTCCTCCCGTAACGGGGTTCCCCTAGTTGCTTCTACACCGTCGGCAAGAAGGTGCGCCGCGCTGGCCGCTCCGCTCTGGGCATTTGCTAGCAGCGCCGCCGGATCACATGTAGGCGCCCGAAGCGGCGGGACCGATGCTCCAAACAAAGGTTGCGCCGCGCGCTTCGATGATCAGTCCGCGCGTTTTTGAATCGGCGACGAGGGTAATCTCTTTATTCGGGAGCGTCACCGTTGCCGTGGCGTCCTTCACCGAACCTTTGAATAGGAAGGCGCCAGGACCCCAGATCGCTGCGCGTCCATATGGCTCCAACGTGTAGTGCCCGTATGCCAAGCCTCCCGGCAGTCGCTCGACGATGACCGTCGCGGAATATTTTGTCATGTTATACATCTCGAGGTACGGCGTGGGCGTCGCGCCGCGAGCGCCGCCCGCGCTAGCCGTCATGCCGACAATGAGCAACAGAAGCGCCGCGACCAAGCGGGACGGTGTCTGGCGGGTCATCAGTTCACTTTCCAAATTAGGGTCGTCGGGCCGGTTTGCTCGATCTTCGCCCAGATGGTTTTGCCGCTCGCGCATTTGAACGCTTTGATCGGCAGCGTTGCGATCTTTCCGTCGTACGTAGTCGTGCCGCCGACGAGCAATTCACCCGGTTCGTTGCCACGAAAATCACCGCCCGGGCCGATTTCAAAGCTCAGCGAACCCCCGGCGAAACCCTTCTGATACACCAATTTAATCGTATACTTCGTTGCGTTGGTGATGCGCAACAGCGGTTCGGCCGACCGTGCCGGCATGCCGAACGCGGCGGATGCCAGGCCGACGATCGCGAGAACGAAAACGAAGCGTTTCACTTGAAGAAGTACTTTCCTTGAGAGTCGCTTTCGAGGATGAGATGAGCCTTGTGATAGGCGTTCACCGTAACGTCCCTTGGCGCGAACGCGACGTCGGTCGTCCCGACCTTCACATAGCCGACCAATTGGAAGGTGCCTTCGAACGGCCACCTGTAGTTGGTCTTCGAGCGGATCATTGTCCTTAACCACGGTTTGGTTTTGGCCGTGTTGAACTCGATGAATACGTCGTGGGGTGTTGGATTCTCGATCATCATGTACGTCTGCGGAGGATCGGCTTTTGCCGCTTGCGGCGGTGCCCCGATAACGCCCGTCATGAGCGCGGCCAAGGCCAAGGTAGTCGTGACGAAGGTGGTACGTTTCATCTTAGTAGTATACATACCAGCGCAGCATCTTGGCGATCGGATCGTCGACTGCCAGAAGGTGCGCCGGGCGATCCCCGGTCTTCATCAGGATCATGTGGTCGCCCAGTTTTTTGATCAGGGTGCTACCGTGCATGAGCTCGCCGGTCAAGTACCAGGTTCCGGTTTGATCGAACGTTATGGTCGCGCCGGGAGCGAGCGTTTGCGTCGCGCGCGCTTGGGTTTTGTTGGTCGGCTCGATGGTGAAACGCAAATCGTAGACCGTCTTATTCCTGATCTCCAGGAGGGCCGGTGCGGACTTGGCTGCGGCGACGAACGATGCGGACAAAAGCGCGACAAGCGCGAGAACGAATGCGGCTCGAGTCATGTAATTTACTCCTATGGCGCTCACGGCGCGGAGACCACAGTGAAACCGAAGTCGGCGTTCTCGCCATTTTTGCCGGTGGCGATGGAGTCGACAGTAATGCGGCCCTCGTTGCCGGAGCGCACGGTCATCTGTTTGGGAGGAAGCTTGATTTTCGTGCCTCCGGAATAGACGGTTACGCGAACTTCAAATCGGCCCAACGATCCGGTGAGATATCTCGATTCGGTCCGTCGTGGATTGATATACAAGGTAACCCACCGAGAGAACGGCGTCAGCTGTTCGACTTCAACAAAGGCGACCTGACCGGTGCTATTGCAAATGGTGAAGCTCGGGGTGGTGGCGGGAGCCGGTGTGCGAGTGCTGGCGAAAATTCCGCAGACCAGGGCGAATGCGACAATCCATCGATTCAAAATCCAGCCTCCCAAAAAAAGCAGCGAGCGGCCGGGCACATGGCCCGTCCGCTCGTGAACGTTATTGGGTGCGCGCTTGGTTCCTAGCGACGCAGGCCAAGTTCCCCGATCAGTTTGCGATAGCGCTCGACATCGGTCTTCTGGAGATAGCCCAGGAGGCGCCGGCGCTGGCCGACCTGCAGCAGCAAGCCGCGGCGGCTATGATGATCTTTCTTGTGAATCTTGAGGTGCTCGGTGAGCTGATTGATCGACGAGGTCAAGATGGCGACCTGGACTTCGGCCGAGCCGGTGTCGTTGGCCGAGCGGCCGAATTTGGCCGAGATCTCGGACTTCGCTTCTTTGCTGATGGGCATGGGACGGGCTCCTTACAACAGGATGGTCTCGCTCGGGTACAGGCCATAGGTCCGTCCCGGCGACCGGCGTAGCATAGCAGAGCCTCGCGCCGCCTGGCAAGGGGAATGGTCAGGCCGGCGGTCAATCGCGGGTCCCATGGCCGATTCGCTGCTGGTTCCCGTCATCTACGGATCCGTTCGCTCGGAGCGTCAGGGCATCAAAGCCGCACGGTTTATGGTGACGGCGCTGCGCGAGCGCGGTTGCACGCCGGTGCTGATCGATCCGCTCGAAAAGCGTCTACCGTTGCTCGATCGGATGTACAAAGAGTTCGAACCTGGCCAGGCACCCGCGGTGATGGAAGAGTTGGCGCAACTCTACCGCAAGGCCGATGGGTTCTGCGTCGTGTCGGGAGAGTACAACAACGGCATTCCGCCCGCACTGAAAAACTTGCTCGATCATTTTCTCGAAGAATATTTTTGGCGTCCGGCCGGGATCGTTTGCTATTCGGGCGGACGTTGGGGCGGCATGCGTGCGGCGATGCAACTGCGGATGAGTTTGGCGGAGATGGGCATGGTGACGATTCCGTCGTTGCTCCCGTTTCCTATCGTCGGCGATATATTCGAAGACGATGGGACGCCCAAGCAACCTTGGATCGCAAAGGTAACCGCAGGCTTCCTCGACGAGTTTGTATGGTACATGCACGCGTTGCGCAAACAGCGCGCCGACGGCGTGCCGAACTAGACGGAGGAAAAGATGGATCTAGGGATTCGCGGAAAGACGGCGTTGGTTACCGGCGCGAGTTCGGGGATCGGGCAAGCGGTCGCGCTCGCGCTGGGCGCCGAAGGTGCGCGCGTTGCGGTCGCCGCGCGGCGAATGGATAAGCTCGAGCACGTCGTGAAGGCCTTGCGCGATGCCGGTGCCGACGACGCGCAAGCGTTTACCGTCGACTTGGAAGACGCCGCGTCGGTTTCGCGACTGTCGAGAGAGGTTGCCGCGCAGTTCGGCAGCGTCGACATTCTAGTGCTCAACGGCGGCGGTCCCAAGCCGGGCACCTATACCGCGACGACGCTCCAGGATTGGGATGCCGGTTATCGTGGCACGTTGCGTTGCATGGTCGAGCTGGCCAACGGCGCCCTTCCCGCAATGCGCGAACGCGGTTGGGGTCGCATCGTCGCGCTCACGTCGTCGTCGGTCAAACAGCCGATCGACAATCTCGCGCTATCCAACGCGTTTCGCGTGGCTCTGGTCGCCGCAATGAAGACGCTCTCGAGCGAAGTTGCCGCCGACGGCGTTACCGTCAATAGTATCGCAACCGGGCGCGTCGACACCGATCGCCTCAAGCACTTGTATCCCACCGTCGAGGCAATGGATGCAGCGGCTCAACGCGATATTCCGGCCAAGCACGTCGCGACGCCGGCGGAGTTCGCGCCGTTGGTGGCATTCCTGTGCGGCGACCCGGCACGCTACGTCACGGGGCAGACGATTTCGATTGACGGCGGCCTCGTTCGCGGGCTCTTTGGGTAGAGTCGTCGTTAGCAATGAAGCGCAGGCGCGATAATCCGCAAGCATGACCGATTTCGAGCGCGTTGCCGACGCATTGGAAGTTCCGGTCGGAACCTCCAAAGCGTTTGTCGTCGGGCGTTACGAGGTGGCGGTCTTCAACGTTGCCGGGGCGTTCTTCGGTTTGGAGAATTGCTGTCCGCACCAGGGCGGTCCGCTGGCCGACGGCTGGCTGGAAGGCGCGGAGATCACTTGCCCGTGGCACGCGTGGTGCTTTGACGTGCGCACCGGCAGGATGACGCTGGGCGATTTTGCGTGCGTGCCGCGCTTTGCCATCAAGCTCGAGGACGGGGCGATTCACGTATGCACCGAACCCGAGCTCGACGTATGACGGCAACCAACGAGTCGGCCTGGGACGGCCGCGAAGGGACCGCGGGCGGCGCCGATTTTGGCGCCGGCTTGACGGAGCTTGCCATCGAGCGCGAGGTCGATGCGGCCGAACTTGCCGAGGTTTGCGGCCTGAGCGAACCGATCGTCGCCGAGATACTCGCCGGAAAGCGCCGGGTCGGCGTGAGTGCGCTAGCGGCCTTCGCCCACGCCCTGCACATCCGGCCGATCGAGTTCTTGCAAAAGACCCGGATCTTGGGCTTGAGCGCCTTTGCGGCGGGCCTCGACCCGCTCTACTTTCTGCCCGAAGGCGACATCCGCTACAGCGCCCGCATCTACATGCGCGAGATCAACCCGCGCCACGCCGTGCCCGAAGTCGACATGACCCGTCGCAACCCGATCCTCAAGGCCCTGGCCGAGGACCCGGTGCTCGACCCGCTCGGTCGCTTGGAGGTCGAGCTGGCCTACCTGCTGCGCGCGGCCGTTGCGCAGACGGGTGGGAGCCTCTAGACACCGGGGCGAATCGGCGCCGGATGCAAGTCGAAGGAAAACGAATTGCCGCGCTGCTTGGCGACGGCTTTGAAGAACTGGATCTCACCGAACCCCGGCGCGCCCTGGAAGAGGCCGGCGCCGTCGTCACCATCGTCGGAATCGACGAACGTTCTCGTACGCGTATCCGCGCCAAACGCGGCCTCGATGACGGCACCGCCGCCAAGGCCGAAGAACTCGTGGCCGACTGCACCGCCGAAGATTTCGATGGATTGCTGGTGCCTGGCGGAAGTTCGCCCGACCGGATTCGCGCCGAAAAAGAAGTGCAGCGCTTCGTCGGTGAGTTCGATGCCGCCAAGAAACCGATGTTCAGCGTCGGCCACGGCGCGCAAGTCTTTATCTCGGCGCGCTTGGTGCGCGGCCGTCAGCTGACCGGATCGCACTCGATCGCAGACGACATTCGCAATGCCGGCGGACTCTATCGCGATCAGCCCACCGTGCAAGATTCCAACTGGGTCTCGACCCGCGGCGGCGAGGACATGCCCCAGTTCACCCGCGCGATGATCGAAAAACTAGCCAGCGCCGGAGTCCCCGTCGCACCCTAAGCCACAACGTGTCGGAAAAAGATCGGCGGTAACGCCGGTCTTTTTTTTGCGCGCGTGGGTACTATGCGCTGGCGTGTGGGGGCAACGCGGATTCACGTTGATCGAGACGATCGTGGTAGCGGCAATTCTTGCGGTTCTTGCGAGCGTCGCGGTTATTTCGCTCGCGCAGCGTCCCGGCGCGCTCGCGTCGGCCGTCACCGGGTTTGACGCCTCGCTGGCAGCCGCGCGCGCAATCGCCGCGACCAGCGGCAACGGCGCGACCCTAGTGTTCGCCGCGCGCGCGAACGGATCGAGGGCACTACCCGGGTTTACGCTGACGGTCTATCGCGGACGGCCGACGGGTGCCGGCGCGGTGACGCCGACGACGGTTATGGCGATAAGCAGCGAAGTGTCGATTCGCGAAGCATCGTTGGGGACGCCGACGTTTGCGATCTTTCTGTCCAGCGCCGGGCACGCGAGTGGCCAATCCGCCTATCCGGCGTTCGGGGGCGGCAACGTTCCGACGTTCGCACCGATCGGTTCGCAACCGCCATGCCCGAGCGGCGGCTTCGTATTGTCGTTCGCGGACGCCCACGCCACGCAAACGCGGGCCTTGCCGTGCCGCGCGTCGCTCGCGTCGACACCATCGCCGCTGTCGACGATGGCGCCATCCGCGATCGTGCTGACGCCCAAAGTGCTGACGTACTATTGGCCGGCGTCGGCGCAGCAGCATTTCGTCGCGACGGAGTGGGGCTATACGCGTTGGTTTGCCGCCAGCGAGTGGTCGTGCGGAAGCGGCGTCGCGGCGTTTCCCGCCAGCGATCCCGCCCCGCCGTATTCGGCGGCCTTCTCCGCTGCGGATGCAAACGCCATCCCACTGGCGCCGTCGACGCTGCCGTATTCGTTTGCCAACTCGTCGGAGTCGATGGAGGACGCGCCGGCCTGGTTTTACCTTACGCCTCAAGCCGGAGGTTTATGCAGCGTTACGATCGGCGACGCGAGGGCGCAGAGCACTTCGCTGCCGGTGCAAGTGATGGGCGCGCTGACCGCATCGCCGACGTCGTTGACGTGGAGCGACCCTACCCAGACCGGCGCGAAAACGGTATCGTTGGGAAAAACGTACGACGGCGAGGCACTGGCTGGAGCCATCGGGGCCAACTCGTGCAACGGCATCGTGACGTTGACGTGGGGCGCCGCCGGCACGCCGAGTTCGCCAAGCGTTACGCCTGCGACCCAAACGCTGACCGTAACGCCCGTTCTCAGCAAGAACGGCTTCGACGCCGGCGGCAACTGCAGCTTCATGGTTATCAGTCAATATCCGGGCGAGCCGGGGATTACCATAGCGGTTAATGTCACGGGGCAACTCGTGACCGATCCCGTTGCGGTGCAGTATCCGTTACCTGGCGGCAGACTACCCGCGCTCGCCTATGATTGGAAGAGCGACATCAACGTCGCGTCGACCATCAATGGCCTGCTCGGTGGCAGCGTGGCGTTTGCTTCCGAACCGGCATGTACGATGAATCAAGCGCGAGCCTACACCGACGCGGCGATGACGCTGGTCGACGCGAGCGATACGAAGATCGGCAGCGACCCCTCCGGGTGTTTCGGCGGCGGGCTATACGTAAACGTCCCCAGCGGCGGCGCACAGAGTTTCAGCTTGCCAAACAACACCTGTGGAATCGCCGTCAACGTGGGAGGCTGGAATCCTGGCATAAGTGGGACAACTGACCCGTCGGGAACGCACGCAACTCTTGCATCCGCGGGCGCTGCGGTGATTAATAACTGCGCGCTCACGATCGCCGATGCCGGCGGCGGAACGGCCTCCTATGGGCACGGGCTCATCGCCGCACAAGTGCTTGGACCGTGTTCGCAAATTGGCGAGACATGTACGTTTACGGCCGTGCCGTGGCCGAACGACAACCCGTACTGTACGTGGGGCGAAGGCAATCTTTCCGCAACGGGCGGCGCCGGTACGGGCGTATACTCGTTTGGAAGCGCGCCGAGTCTTGTCAACATGCAGACAACAACAACCGATGCGTATGGATACTTGACCGATAATGGCAATGGGAGCGTGACCTTCACTCGAACCGCGCTGGGTGCTGATACCGTCTCCGCTTACGCCGACGACATCGTTAGCTGGCAGTTCCTATCGGGAGGACGGTGTAAAGGGAATCACGTGGGCCAACTCGACATGAGTTGGAGGGTCTGAGGACATTCCCGCGTATCGCGATCTGCACGCATCTACTCGAAACATCAAAATGCCTCCCGCGAACGAGAGGCATTTTGTGTCCGTTAAGGGTAGGTGCCTTGTCGTGCGCGCCGTTCTCACACGCTCGCCTGGTCGTCTACTATTACGGCCAGACGATCGTTGGCTCGCGTCCGGTGCGCGGATCGAGCGGGGATCCCTCTTGTCCGATGCCTTGCGTTCCACCGGCATACGTTTCGTATTGTGCCGCCATCCAGACGAGTTGCGGATCGAGGTTGTTCGTTGTGACGCCCGGATTGCCTAACAAAAACGAACCGGGAAGCCAGGTTGGGCAAGCGAGCCCTCCACTTGTACGGTTTATTCCGGCGGGAGCGAGCGCAATGGAACCGTTCGGATTCCCCGGCCAAGGCGAACCAACAGCCCCGGGCAACTGCTCGTAGGCGTTGAGCATCCGCACGTTTTCCATTAGCCATTGGTCGGTTACGACTTGCGGCAGCGCGTGCAGAACGCGTTGCTGATTGAAAACGATTACGCACGGCATTTCGGTCGTCGCATCGAGCGTGGAGATTCGATACGCGCCCGTGGTTTCTGCCGGTCGCGGCGAGATCGTGGGGATCGGCAGCGGTGTCGGCGCGACGAGGTGCTGCGCGCCGCCGGTCAGCGTCACGTTGTCGTGCACGGTGGTCGTCGCCGAGTTGGGCGTGTCGTTCCCGATCACCAGGATGTAATGCCCGTTGGGCGCGTTGCCCAGCATGAAGCTGCCGTCCGGGGCGGTCGTCACTTGCGGCGACGGCAGCGGCGTCGGGCATCCGTCGTTCTCGGGGCCGATTTGCGCGACGGGCGGTGCCGCGGCGCATCCGCCCACTGGCCAAGGCATCAGGAGCACCCTGGCACCCGAAATCGGCGAGCCGGTTTCATCCGATAACGAGCGACCCGTTCGCGTCGGTGAACGCTGGCGTCGGGCTGGGCGTTGGGGTGGGGACGAAGCCGCCGCCGCCGCTACCGGACGATCCACCACCGCCGCCGCATGCAACCAGCGCGCAAGTAAAAACAGACGCGAGAACCAAACTCACAGGACGACGAAACATCAACCCCCCACACCGGCCACACTATGCGCGGAAACTTCTTGCGCTTGCGGCTTATCCCTTCGGGATGGGGTCGTAGCGTGCGAGGGCTTCGCCGTATTGGCGCAGCGCGAGGAAGCCGACCAGCGCGCAGAAGATCAGTTCGGTGGCGACGCCGATCGCATCGGGGTAATGGCCCAAACTGTGTGGAACCGGGCCGAACGTGTCGGCGTAGACCGCGAGCAAATACGCGATCGCCGTCGTCATCAACGCCAGCAACACGTAGAACCATCGCTTGGGCCCGTGACGCAGCGTCGCCGACAGCGCCACCAGCGTCGAAGCCTGCACGGCGGCGAACGCCAACAGAAAGAAGGTCGGCGGCGCTGCGAAGCCGCTGACGAACTGCGCGCCCCAGTACGCAAGGGCGGCGATGCTCGCGATGATGCACGGCACCAGCGCGGTCGCTCGGGCGAGTTCGCGCCCGTAGAGTGGTGCGCTCTGTTCGCAAAGTTCGAGCTGGCGCATCCCGGCACCGCGCTGCATCGACGCGACGATGATCCCGATCAAGCTGCAGAAAAACGTCGGTCCGGCCAGCCATACACCGCGCGTCGCAAGATCGGCGGCGAATGGGTTCGCGCTAACGACGATGCCGTGCGGTTGAATAAACCCGACGATGATACTGGCGATGCAGCACGAAGCCAGCGTACGGCGCTGACTGCGCAAGCGCGCGCGGACGATCGCCCAAATGGCGACTCGACGCTTCACGCAAACGCCGCCGCTTCGCGCGCGACCAAATGAGTCGAGAAAACGGCGCACGAACCGGCCGCGCTCAAGATCGCGTCGACGTACGCGGCCTGCGGCCGATCCAGGACCAGCAGCTTGGGCGAACCGATCAGCGCGCCCGCCAGCGGATAGGCGAAAGCCTCATGCAAACCGTCGAGTCGCTCGAGGATCGCGCGCGCTCGCGTTAGCGCCAGCGCCGGTTCGACGCCCCACAGCGCGGCGCGATATTCGATGAATGTTTCGAACGACGAAAACTCGCTGGTGACGGCCTCGTGCGGCGCGTAGGTGGCCAAACGCTTGCATTGCGTCGGTTGAATGCGCGGATCGAACTCGCCGATGAAGACGCTGCCGGTCGACGCGTGCACGATGCCGCACGCCATCAGCGCCGCGATCTCGGCTTCACGCGCGGTCGCGAAGGTGCGAGCCAGCCGCGCGCCGTCGTTGAGTTCCAGGGTAAGCGGAGCGACCAGCACCTCGCCGCAGCGCGCAAACGCGGCCGCGCGCATGCGCAGGATCACGCGAAGATAACTCGCTCCAGGCGAGGATTCGGGCGTTCGGGGCGGCCGACTTTATGACATTCGACCCACGAGCCGTCGGGTTGCTGCATCGCGACGATATCGGCGGTGAAATCGTATTTGCCCGAGCCGTCGAAGAACGCGCTGCCGACGGCGTAGGCGTCGACCGGAACGCGCTCGCGTTCGAACGTCGCGATCTTCGCGGCGTCAAAACCGCCGCTCACGACGATCTTCACGTCGTTGAAGCCTTCGGCATCTAGCCCGTTGCGTACGTTCCAAACCAACTGCGGCACGACGCCGGTCGGCTTGAACGTCCCCATCTGATCCCACAACGACATATCGACCAGGGTTCCCGACGTATCCAACCGCACGCCCCACAACCGCTTGCCGAGCGCGCGCGCGACCGCGATGCTGGTGTTCACGCAATCGTTCTCGTAATCGACCAACGTGATGACGCTGACCTCGGGCTCGATGTATTCGGCAAACTTCTTGGTTGCTAGAACCGTATCGCCGCGGTAGGCGGCGATCAGCGCGTGCGGAACGGTGCCCATCCCTTGCGCGCCCCACCATTCGGCGTTAGCGTCGGTCGATACGCCCAGCGCGCCCGAGATATAGGCGGCGTAGCCGTCGCCGGTCTGCACGAGATGGTGATCGAAGCGCGCCGGAAAGAACAGCACCGTCTTGCCGTTGGCCGCTTCGACGATCCGGCGCGCGTTGCTGGCGATGCGCGTCCGACGCGACAGCACGCCGAGATAACAGGTTTCCAAATGCGCGAACAATTCGAAATCGCCGTCGATGGTCAACACGCTCTCGTATGGTTCGATCGGATCGCCGTCGTGCAGCGCGCGCACGGTCAACGAGGGCCAGCCGTCTTCCCAGGAACCGTCGGGCAGCGTACGTCCGCTGCACATCCGCAAGATCGCCAGGGCTTCATCGATGCCGCACAGCACGGCCTGACTGCGGGCAAAGACCTGCATGCGGACGGTCGGGTGGTGACCGTCGCGCGCCAGAATCGTCCGGGCCCGATTGAAGTAGGTGTCCGAGTAATAGCCGGCGCGCATCTTCTCCACCGGCAGGTTGAAGACCGCGGGATCGAGTCGCTGTTTGATCACGTCGCTGGAAAACATCGAGCCACCGCGAAGTAAATCCTGTGCCATCCAACCTCGAGGTCGCCAAAAAGCTCCTGGAAATCCGAACCCTGATGGAGCTCGCGGGGGAATCGTTCTACAAATACTCG
Source organism: Verrucomicrobiia bacterium (assembly GCA_035544315.1). GTDB lineage: Bacteria > Vulcanimicrobiota > Vulcanimicrobiia > Vulcanimicrobiales > Vulcanimicrobiaceae > JALYSX01. The sequence continues at coordinate 15,399 of DATKGB010000161.1, read as the reverse complement.
GCTTTTGAGAAGGCCGCGGCGGCTATCGAGAACGCGCCGCCGGTCGTCGATTTGATCGCCGCGGGCGAGCTGCTGACCATCCCAGGGGTCGGAAAGTCGATCGGCGCGGCCATCGAGGAACTGGTCGCGCGCGGCTCGGCGGCCGTGCTCGACGACCTGTACCTCCGCTATCCGCCCTCGATTTTGGAGGTGCTGGCCGTGGACGGGATCGGCACCAAGACCGCCGGCCTGCTGTTCGAGCAATATGGCATCGCCTCGCTGGCCGACCTTGAAAGTGCGATCAAGGAGGGCGTCCTGGCCGACGCGCCGCGGATGGGTCCAAAGACGATCGAAAACTGGAAGCGCGGGATCCTGGCCTACAAAGGCCGCGCGCGCCGGACGCCCTTGGCCCGCGCGCTGGCCGTCGCCGGCGATGCGATGGCCTACATCGAATCCGGGCCGCCGGTGGGCCGGCTGGCTTACGCCGGCAGCTTACGGCGACGGGAAGTCACCGTCGGCGACGTCGATATCGTCTGCACGTCCGAAGCGGCGCAGACCGTCACCGCGCACTTCGCCAAATGGAAACGCGCGCAGGCGGTCCTGGCCGAGGGCCCGACCAAGTGTTCGATCTGGCTGGAAGGCGGCTTGCAGATCGACCTGCGCGTGCTGCCCGAACGCGTGTACGGCAACCTCTTGCAGCATTTCACCGGCAGCCGCGAGCACAACATCAAGTTGCGCGAATATGCGGTGCGCCGCCAACTGCGCGTCAGCGAAAACGGCATCCTCAACCTGGAAACCGGCGACGTCATCTCCTGTCCCGAAGAAGCCGCCGTCTACGAAGCCCTCGGCATGCAGCCGATTCCGCCCGAACTGCGCAACGGCATGGACGAGATCGAGTTGGCGATCGCGCGCAAGATTCCGCAGCTCGTCGAGATCTCCGATCTGCGCGGCGATTTTCACATGCACTCGGATTGGAGCGATGGCGATACGTCGATCGACGAGATGATTGCCGCGGCCGCCGCGCGCGGTTATGAATACCACGCGATGTCCGATCATTCGCAAGGTCGTGGGCCGGCGTACGGCATGCGGCCCGAACGTTTGCGCGAGCAGCGCGCGTACGTCGCCGCTTTGGGCGAACGCTACGGCATCCGCACGCTGTGCGCGAGCGAAGTCGACATCCTTCCCGACGGCTCGCTCGACTACCCCGACGACGTGCTGGCCGAACTCGATCTTGTCGTCGGCTCGGTTCATTCGGCATTCAACATCACGCGCGACCAAATGACGCAACGTTTGATTCGCGCGTGCGAGAATCCGTACGTTACCATCATCGGCCACCCGACCGGACGGATGCTCGATGGTTTTGGCGGGTACGAATTCGACAACGACGCGGTGTTCGCCGCCGCCGCCCGCACCGGAACGGCGTTGGAAATCGACGGACAGCCGATGCGTTTGGATCTCCCATCGCCACTGGCGGCTCGCGCGAAAGCCTTCGGCGTGACGTTTTCGGTCGATAGCGACGCGCACGCACCCGCCGACTTAGCCAACATCGAGTTAGCCGTCGGTCAAGCGCGCCGTGCCGGCTTGGAAGCGCGCGACGTCTTGAACTGCCGCTCGCTCGAGGGCGTGCTGGCATTCGTTGCTGCCAAGAGAAGGAAACGCGGGTGATCGACACGTTGACCGCGACCGCGCCCGACGGCGTGAAGGTCGTCGCGCGCCATGCCCGCTCGCGCGGGAATCCCGCACTGGTTTTCGTTCACGGCGTCGGATCGACGGCCGCGATTTGGGATTACCAGTTAAACACGCTGTGCGACGCCTTCGACTGCTATGCGATCGAATTACGCGGCAACGGCGTTACCGCGGTGGCCGATCCGGCCTCGATCACGCGCGCAGGATTTGTTGAGGACGTGTTGGCGATCGCCGACGCCAACGGAATCGAGCGCACGCACTTCGTCGGCTGCAGCTTGGGTGGCGTCGTCGGTTTCGAACTCTGGAAACGCGTCCCGCAGCGGCTGCGCTCGCTGACCTTTGCAGGCAGCTTTGCAGCCTATCCCGGCGCCCAAGCGTACGCCGACAGCGTGAAAGCCGCCGCGCGCTCGGCCGGCACGATGGACGCGTTCGCGCGCGAACGGGCCGCCAAACTCGGGATGCCGCCGGGAGCGCGGACGGACGAAACGATCGCGCAGATGGCGTGCAAATCTATCGATGACTATCTGGCCTCGACCCAAGCGACCTGGACGGGCGATTACCGGTCTTTGCTGGCGTCGATTTCGGCGCCGGTGATGGTCGTGGTCGGCGAACGGGATACGGTCGCGCCGATCGCGCTCGGGCAAGAAATTGCCGACGGCATTCCGCATGCGCGGTTCGAAGTCGTTGCCGCCGCGGGCCACGTCACCAACGCCGATGCGCCGGCCGCGTTCGACGCGCTGCTCCGCGACTTTCTGGGGACGCTCACGTAACCCGTTCGAACGTCGACGCGATCAGCGTCAGCGCGATGATGCCCAGAAAGATCGCGGCGCGTAGGCCGGGATCCAGCGACGAGGTCGCCAGCACGACGACGATGGCGCAGATCGCACCGATCGGCGAAACGATGGAACCGCCCGTGACGAAATCGTAGACCTCGCGCAGCGCCTTCACGTCGCCACCCGTCGCGCGCGCCGCGCCACGCTCAGCAGCGCCGCGATAATCGCGTAGCCGCCGATCAGCCAGAACAGCGTCGTATCCCCGGCCCACCACGCTACCCCCAACCCCTCGCCGGTCCACATCGTGCCCAGCGACAACAGCATCAAACCGACGACCGTCTTCATCGCATTCTCGGGAACGCGCGAGAGCGGCGCGCGCAATGCGACGGCGGCGCCGAGCACCACCACCGCCGCGGCGATCGCGCCGCCGACCGAATAGGCGATCGCGCGCGGCTGGGTGGCCGCAAACGTCACGACGATGACGGCCACCTCGAGTCCCTCGACGAAGACGCCTTGAAAGGACGTCGCAAAGCTCACGCGCCGATCGCGCGTTTGTAATGCAGCAACTTCACGATCGTAGATCGCCTTCTCGTCGTGCAGCGCTTTTCGGCCGGCAAGACGCCAAATCGCTTTGCGGAGCCACGCGATGCCGAACAGGACGAGCAGCGGTCCGACGACGACTTCGAGTCGTGCGACGGCAGCTTGACTGGCCAGCAGCGGCCCGAGCAAGGCGATGATGAGCCCCAACGCCGCCAACGCCCACGCCGCGCCGGTAAGTGCAACGCGCCAGCCTTGCGTGAAACCGACGGCCATCACGATCGTCGCGGCTTCGACCATCTCGACGGCCGACGCCACAAACGTCGTGCCTCCTAATACCCAGCCGTTCAACGCGAACGCACGACGTGACCGAGAATAGCGCGTTCGAGGATCGTGTTGAGTAAACGCGGGTCGACTTGGTCGGGCCGGCTCCAGTTTTGGCGAGCGCTGATCGCCGCGCCGTAGGCGGAGCGACCGTTGAGGGCGTGCATGTCGATCCGCGGATCGATCGCATCGTACGGCTTGGTGTCGGCGGTCGTTCCGAAATCGGCATACATCGGTAACGCGGTGTCGTCGTAGAGCGAGAGGGGCGCCAAGCCCAGGATCAGTTCGATCGTATGCACCACGCCGGCGGTCGAGTAGTGGTCGTGCTGCACGCCGCCGCGAGCATAGGGGCTAGCGACGTAGAAGGTCGATCGCTGGTCGCTGACGTGATCGGGGCCATTCTGCGCGTCGTCTTCGAGCGCGAAGATCGCGCTGGATTTCCAGTACGGCGAGTGCGAGACCGCATCGACGACGCGGCCGACCGCCAAGTCGTTCTGCGCGACGTAGGCCTGCGGCGTCAACGTTCCGGGGCGCGTGCCCGAGGTGTGGTCGTTGGGAATGTAGATGATTTCGAGTTGCGGCAGGTTGCCGTCGCGCACGAAGCCGTCGAACTCGTGCTTCCATTCCGCGATCCGATCCAAGTCGGCGTAGTCCAAATTCCAGCCGACGTAGTGCGGGTCGAAGTGGCCTTGGAGCGCCGGATGATCGGTCTTCTCGGGTCCGTGGCCACCGCCGGTGGGGTCCACGTCTTCGCCGTAATCGCGATAGCTGACGTGCGCGCGCGCGGCGGCATCCCAGAGATAGCCGCTATGCGGAACGTCGGCGCCGACGCCGTTTTGGAAATCGTAGGTCTCGCGACGGCCGCCGTAGTCGGGTGGCCAGAAACGTTCGGTGTAATCGTTGGCAATAGCCGCATCCGTCCAATTGTGACCGTCGGCGCTGACTTGCGCGTTGGCGTACGCATTGTCAAAGACGCCGAAACGCCGCGAAAGCGCGTGCTGGTTGGGCGTTACCCCATCGCCGAACATGACCAGCGATGCGGCGCCGTCGGCTTGGGCGATATCGCCCAGGACTTGATCGTAGGTGCGGTTTTCTTTGATGACGTAGATGACGTGCTGGATCGGGCCGTGCGGGCGAAGCACGGTTTGCGCATCGGGCGGCGCGGTCCACTGCGGCATCGCGTCGAGCAGCGCGACGTTGGTCGCCGACGGTTGGGGAGCCGCGATCTTTCGTACCGATCCGACGGCTAGCGCCGCCACGTACCCGTCGGAGTGATGCATGGGATCGTATTGCGGGTTGGGATGCGCGCCCTCGCCTTTTCCGTCCGAAACGTACAGCGTTCCGCCCGCGCCGACATCGACGCCGGTCGGATACCAGCCGGTGGGAACTTCGGCAACAATTCGATCGCCCGCAATCATGGCGACGGCGTTGGCGCCGCCCAGCGTCACGTAGAGCGAATCGCCAACGGCGCGCAATCCGTTGGGCAGCGCGCCGTTTCCGGCAACGCGCGCGCCGTTCATGTGGACGTCGATCTGTCCGGCATCGGCATCGTTCGTAGTATCGATAACGTCGATCGCGTCGTCGTCGCTGGCCGCGACGTACAGCTGCCTGCCGTCGGGCGACAACGCAAGCGCCGCAGGATGCGTGCCGACGGCGATGGTTACGGTCTTGCCGTCGGCCACGGCGATCGCGCGAACCGCAGACTCCGAACGCGACGCGACGTAGATCGTCGCGCCGTCCGGCGAATAGGTCAGGTCCGACGGATGCGCGCCGGCGGGATAGCGGGAAATCGCGCCGCTGCTCAGATCGATCAGCGCGACTTCCGCAGTACCGTCGTCGGCAACAGCGAGTTGGGTGCCGTCGGTCGACAGCGCGACGGCAGCCGGCCAGGTTCCCTTGCCGACGGCAATCGTCTTCTCGGTCAACCCGTTGGCCGCGTCTATGGCCAACACGTTGTCGGCATTGGCGCCCGCGACCCACACGGTGTTTGCGTCCTGCCACACCGGTTTACCGAACGCTCCCAGCAGCGGAATCTTCCGAACGAACGACAAGTCGACGGGATTGAGAATCCGCAGTGCGGGCGGATTGTCACCCGATTCAACGACTGCCAACTTACTGCCGTCGGGCGAGAGCGCGATGCCTTGCGGCATGGTTCCGGTTACGGCGATCGGTCCCGTTGGAGGCGAGAGTTGCCAACCGGACGGCAGAATCGTCATGCTGACGGCGGCGGCGCCGAGCAGCGCGACACCGGTCAGCGCAATCGGGAGAAAAACGCGTCGAATCATGCATGCGCCTTCGGCATCGGGCCCAAAAACCGTTTTGAACTCCGGCGTGTTTGGACAAATGGCCACAGGGGCAACCGTGTCACCCTGAGCAATATCACCCCGAGCCTGTCGAAGGGCGGTCGAAGGGCGTCGGTTTTTCCAAGGAGGAACGAAAGCGTGGATCACTCGTCGACTACCGTGTACGCCGGCGGCGGCTTTCGCCGCTACGATGAAGCCAAGGTCGGCTTGCTCACGCACGGTCTGCAGTACGGGACCGGTTGCTTTGAGGGCATCCGCGGCTATTGGGACGCCGACGCGCGCGAGCTTTCGTTGGTGCTGCTACGCGATCATTACGATCGTCTAGCGCAATCGGCCAAGATTCTGCTGATGACGCTTCCGCATACGACCGACGAGCTGATCGATCTCACGATCGAATTGTGCCGACGCAACAAATTCGAAACCGACATTTACATTCGTCCGTGCATCTTCAAGTCGGCCGAAGACGTCGGCGTTCGTCTGCACAACGTTCCCGACGCATTCGCGATGATTCCGCTTCCGTTCACGAGTTATCTGGACACGAGCAAAGGCCTGGACGTGTGCATCAGTTCGTGGCGCCGCGCCGACGACACGATGGCGCCGCCCCGCGCAAAGATCACCGGTCTATACGTCAACTCGGCGCTGGCCAAAACCGAAGCGGTCCTCAACGGCTTCGACGAAGCCATTTTACTTTCGCACGACGGGCACGTTTCGGAAGGTTCGGCCGAAAATGTCTTCATCGTGCGTCGCGGCGTGCTCTATACCCCCGATCCGTCGCAGAACGTTCTGGAAGGCTGCACCCGTCGGGCGGTGATGGAGATCGCGAAAGCCGAGCTGGGCCTCGAAGTCGTCGAGCGCTCGATCGATCGCGGCGAAATGTACTGTGCCGAGGAAGTGTTTTTCAGCGGCACCGCCGCCGGCATCGCACACGTCGCAAGCATCGATCGCCGCCTGGTCGGCAACGGCGAAATCGGTCCGATCGCTAAGCGCATCGGTGAGTTTTACAATCGCGTCGTGCGCGGCAAAGAACCCCGTTACGCCGATTGGATCACGCCCGCATACGGAAACCGCGCGCGGATCGGCGCGAAATAGGTCTAGTCGGTGCCGCCTAGCCAGACGGCGAGATCGGGTGCGTCGAGCGGGCTCGGTGGTGCGTTCGGATCGAAGGTGAAGTCCAAGCCGGCCGCCACGCGCCAGGACGCAAGTGCGTTCATGTCGCGGTAGGTCAGCCGCGAAATGCCGCGGATCGCGCTGCGCCCGTCGTCCAGCGACGGCAAATCGGTGGTCATCACCGCGATCACGTACGGCGCTTGCGGATCGTATACGATGCCGACGTCGTTGAGCGTGTCGTGCAACGTGCCGGTTTTGTGCGCGATCGAAATCGCTGGAGGCAACTCCGCCGGAATCAGCGTGTTGTGTTCTTGGCCCTCCAGAATCGCGATCATCTGGCGCGACGACCATACGTCGACTAACCGCTGCCGAGCCATCCGCGACAACAGCAACGCCATATCCCCGGGCGACGAGCGCAACTCGTTGCGAATCGCATAGCCCTCGGTTCGAATATCGGTGGTCAACTGCGTATGCCGTAATCCGAGCGAATACATCGTATGATTGATATTATGACGCCCGATAAACCGAATCAGCATATTGGTCGCCGTGTTGTCGCTGATATCGATCATCTTATCGAGCAGCGTCGAAATCGAATACGTCCCTCCGGACCGGGCATCGCACAACTCGCCCGAGCCCCAGTCCTTGTCCGACGCCAACAACGTAACGCGTCGATTCAGATCGAACCGTCCGACTTCGAGTTGTCGAAACACCTCGACCATCACCGGAATCTTAATCGTCGAAGCCGCCGGCATCGATGCGCCCGCCTCGTATCCGGCCGAGTAACCGCTCGCTAAATCAACCACGTCCAGCGCTACGCGCCCCGGCTGATGCCGAGCAAACGCCCGCAACTGCAAAGAGAGCGCTCGCAACGGGGGCGGAACGAATGCCAGCGCCGGCGTCGCAACCGCGAACCCCAGAACCGCAACGAGAACGGCGGCGAGAGACCGAAACATCTAATTCATCGTCGGTTTCGCGGGCCGCGATGTTAACCCCCCGGCTAGTACGGGACGCCGTCCGAAGCAGGTGCTCGCACCCGGCCGGTAATGCCGGCTAGCGCGACAAGGGCGGCCAGATACGGAAGCGCCGTCATCGCATCGGAAGGCAACCAGCCGACGTGACCTTGCAGCACGAACTGCAACGCTTCGAAGAAGCCGAAAAAGATTGCGGCGCCGGTCGCGCCCAATGGCGTCCAGCGCCCGAAAATAACCGCCGCTAGCGCGATGAACCCGCGACCGGCGGTCATTTGATCGGAGTAGAGATTCAACTCGCCGATCGAAAGAAATGCGCCGCCCAAACCGGCGAGCGCACCGCTGATGGTGACGGCGACGACGCGCAGCTTGAGCGGATTGAGTCCTGCAGATTTCACCGCGTGCGGATTTTCACCGCAGGCTTGGACGCGCAGGCCCCAGGGCGTGTGGTAGATCAGCCAATGCAGTCCGATCGCGCAGACTGCCGCAAAGACCATCAGGACCCAGTACCAGTTGCCCAGGGAGTTGACTTGATTGGACGCGCCCGGCTGATTGAAGATCAAGACTAAGCCATAGGCTGCGCCGCCGGCGCATAGCAAGTTGATGCCCATTCCGGCGACGATTTGATCGACTTTGAACTTGGTGGCGGCGTAACCCAATATCCAACCGAACAGCGCGCCGACGAGAATGCCGACGATCAGGCCGACGATCGGACCGACGACCACGTTGCCATCGGGGCTGCCGACGGCGTTGCTTGCAACCACGGCGCTGAACGCGCCCGCGGCCATCATGCCTTCTAAGCCGATGTTGACGACGCCCGAGCGTTCGGAGATGACGCCGCCCAACGCGGCGTACACGATCGGCGTGGCTTTGAGTAGCGTGAGGGTTACCAGCGTGACGATCAGAGCAATCATATCGGCGCGGCCTCCTTACGCGTCGAGATATAGCGGCGCGCCGCGAGCACGAGTATGATCAAACCTTCGATGACGTGGATAGCATCTTTGGGTACGTTGGCTTTGAGCTGCAGCGCTGGGGCGCCGGCTTCGAGGATCCCGAAGCCGAACGCCGACACGCACACCCACAACGGGTTCAGATCGGCGACCAGTGCGACGGCGATCGCGGTGAACCCGTAACCGGGCGAGAGTTCCGTATTGAAGCGATGCAGTTCGCCGGTGACGATCGTGCCGCCGCCTAATCCCGCGATCGCGCCGGAGACCGCCAGCGAGAGCCAGGTCAGCCGCTTGATGTTGACCTTGTTGCGCCGCGCCGCCTCGGGCGCTTCACCGATCGCACGCACTTCGTATCCGAAGACCGTCCGGGTGAAGACGAATTGCAGGACGACCGCAATGGCGAGCGCGACGAGCAGCGCAATCGACAGACGCGTACCGGGCAGCAGGATCGGAAGCCAGGTGTTCGGGTGCAGCGGCGCGGTTTCGGCGCCGGTGGCCAGCGGACTCTTGAGCGGGCCGCCGACCAAATAGTTGGCTAACGACATCGCCACGAAGTTGAGCATGAGCGTCGCGATGATTTCGTTGGCACCGAAACGCGCTTTCATCCAGCCGGCGATGCCGCCCCAGATACCGCCGCCGATCATCGAGGCGATCAGCACGATCGGGATCGCGACGATCGCCGGTGCGAACAAATGTGCGCCGATCGCGCCGGCCAGCAGACCGCCGATGAGTAACTGTCCCTCGGCACCGATGTTGAACAGTCCGGCGCGAAACGCCAGGCAAATGCCCAGCGCCGGCAAGAGCAAAAAGGTCGTCTGCGTGAGGGTCTCGGCCACCTCGGGCCATCCCCCCAGCGTCCCGTGGATGAGCGCGTAGAAGCCGTCGACCGGCGATGCGCCGGCCACGATCATCGCAAGCGACATCAGAACGATCACGAGGATAAACGCGCCCAGTGGGCCGGAAAAGAGTACGCGCGCCTGTTTCATCGAGTCGATCCCGCCATTAGCCGCCCGATCGTCGCGCGATCGACGTTTGCGCGATCGAACGATCCGACGATCGCGCCGCGATACATCACCAGAATGCGATCGGCCAGCGTAAGGATCTCGTCGAGCTCGAACGAGATCAACAGGATTGCCGCGCCGCCGTTGCGCGCTTGCATCAAGCGCGACTGCACCAGCGCGGCGGCGCCGACGTCGATGCCGCGCGTTGGATTGTAGGCAATTACCAGGCGCGGGTCGTCGATGAGCGCGCGGCCGACGACGACTTTTTGCTGGTTTCCGCCCGAGAGCGTTTTGGCGGCGACATCTAGGGATGCGGCGCGCACGTCGAAGCGTTCTTGAATCGATTGGGCGTCGCGGCGGGCTCGCGTACGATCGAGCAGCAGGCCTTTTTGAATGCCCGGATCGTGCTGGCGACCGAACACGACGTTGTCGACGATCGACCACGACATCACCAGCCCCTCTTTGTGGCGATCCTGCGGAACGATGCCCAACGCGCCTTCACGCCGGATGCTTCCGGCGTACGGCAGCATGCCGGCGATCGCGTCGGCGAGCGCGGTTTGACCGTTGCCTTCAACGCCGGCGATGCCCACGATCTCGCCGGACCGCACGTCCAACGTCATCGCGTCCAGGCTGCCCGCGCCGCTCCCGACGCGTACGTCGCGAACCTGCAGGCAGGGAGAAAGCGTGGTCGCCTCGCGTTGTGCGACTTCGGGCAGCTCGCCACCGACCATCGCTTTGGCGATGTCGTCGACGGTCGTCGAATAACTGTCCATCTGGGCCACGATCTTGCCGTGACGCATGACGCTGACGCGGTTGGAGTAAGCGATCACTTCTTGCAGTTTATGGGTGACGATCATGATCGCGGTGCCGCGTTTGGCCAATGCGGTGATCGTCGCGAAGAACGCGCCGATCTCGGCCGGCGCCAGCGCTGCAGTAGGTTCGTCGAGTAACAACACCGACGGTTCGCGCTCGAGTTCGCGCAACAACTCGACGCGCTGCTGGATGCCGATCGGAAGATCGTCGACGTAGGCGTCGGGATCGATCTCCAGGCCGTTGCCGCGAGCCAACTCGCGCACGCGATCGCGAGCGGCGCCGACGTCGATTTGAAAACCTTTGCGCGGCTCGCGCCCGAGCATGATGTTTTGCCAAACGTGCAGGCGCCCGACCAGTTCGAAGTGCTGGTGCACCAAGCCGACCGTTCCGCTGGATTTCACCGAACCGGCGTCGGCTTTGACTTCGCCGAACGCGATGTTTGCAAGGGTGGATTTGCCGGCGCCGTTCTCCCCTACGAGGGCGTGAATCTCGCCGGCATACAGTTCGAGGTCAACGTTATCGACGGCAACGACGCCGGGATACGTTTTGCGTATCCCGCGAAGTTGGAGCGCGCAATCCAAAGCGGCTCGCGACCTACATTTTAACCGGTACAAACGTCGCGAGGGCTTCGCGCGTTGTCGGAACGACGATGCGCCCGCTGATGATGGCCTGTTCGAGCGAATTGATGCGGCGGACGCGCTCGAGTCCGATCAGAGCCTTGGTATACTGGAAATCGGTCAAGCCGATAGCGTGATCCTTGAGCCCGAGAACGAGATGGCCGCTGGGCAGCTTACCGCTCTTGATGTCTTGCGCGATATCGTAGACCGCGATGTCGACGTGCTTGACCATCGAGGTAAGGATCTTGCCCGGCGCGAGCCCGTCTTGATCGGAGTCGACGCCGATGATGTAGGCACCCGGACGCGCTCTGGCTGCATCGATGGCGCCCAGACCCGCTTTGCCGGCCGCGGCGTAGACGATGTCGGCGCCCGATTGAAAGAGAACGTTGGCAAGCTCTTTGCCCGCGGCGACGTCGTCGAATGAGTTAACGTATTTCACGTCGACCTTGGTGTTCGGATCGATCTCATGCGCGCCTGCGGTAAAACCCGCTTCGAATTTGCGCAGGAGCGGGATATCTTGGCCGCCCAAAAATGCGACGTGATGCGTCTTGCTGACCATCGCGGCCAGCGCGCCCGCGAGAAACGAGCCGTCTTGTTCCTGGAACGTCACCGAGATGACGTTGGGATCGTCCACAACTGCATCGATGATCGCATAACGCTGATTGGGATTTTGTTTGGCAACTTGATCGAGATCTTTGCTCATCAGGAACCCGATGGCATAGATCATGCCGTATTTTTGATTCGAAAGCGCGCTGAGGTTCGGCTGATAATCGGCAGCCGAACGCGATTGCAATACTTGGGTGTACGCGCCCAGGTTTGCCGCGGCTCGCAACAGGCCGGCGTGCGCGGAATCGTTGAACGATTTGTCGCCCAGCCCGCCGATATCGGTGACCATCCCGAGCGTCAGTTGGCCGGGCCGCGGGCCAGCGTGACCGCCGCACGCCACAAGTGAAAATGCGGCGGCTGCGAGGAGTGCTACATACGCCTTCTGTCTCATTCGCGCTGACTACGCACTAACGGAGCCCGATGCCTCCGTCGAGAAGCCGCTAGGATGAACGCTCCTGACCTTCGCCGGGTTCCGCCGCGCCGCTGGACGATCGAGATCGACGGAATCCGCTGGCTGCCGCGACTGATCGACAAGACCCGAGCGGCATTGGCCGGGACGCTGGGCGCCTATCTGTACGGGCAAAGTCCGGCGGACCGCGCGTTGCTGGGAAGCTTGGGGATTCGCTACCGCGATTTCACCGCGATCGTCCGCCAGGCCGACTCCGACGACGCGGTATTTGCGGCCCTACGGACCCGCGACCCGCAATCGATCGAGCGGGCCCGGGCTTGGAGCGCAGACCTGCCGAGCAAGCAGTGGGCCTTCTTGCTCCTCATCGATATCGACGACGGCTATTTGCCGGGAATGCGCTGGGTTAAAACCCCGCTCAACCTCGCCACCGCTGCCTTTTGCGGCGTCGTGAAGGCCGTCTGGCCGTCGCGCGCCGCGGAGCCGCGCGAGTGAGCGCCGGCAGCGCGATCGAGGTCGCGCGCGTCGACATCATCGGAGTGCCGATGGATTTGGGCGCGAGCCGGCGCGGCGTCGACATGGGCCCCTACGCCGTCCGCTACGCCAACCTGCACGACCGTTTGACGCGATTGGGCGTCGCGCGAATCGAAGATCACGGCAACCTGCACGTGCCGATTCGCGAATCGGTGGCCGCCGACCAAAGCAACGCCAAGTACCTCTCGGTCATTCGCGCGGTCTGCGACGAACTAGCCGGTGTGGTCGAACGCGCGTTGGGCGAAGGCGGCTTTCCGGTCGTACTTGGCGGCGATCATTCGATTGCGATGGGGACGCTGGCCGGTCTGACCCGGGCTCGCGGCCGCGCGCCGGGCATCGTGTGGATCGACGCGCACAGCGACATCAACACGCCCGAATCGTCGTCCTCGGGTAACGTGCACGGCATGCCGTTGTGGTTTGCGCTGCAGAACGGTTTTGCGGATCCGCACCGCACGGTGCAGATCGGATTGCGCGACGTCGACGCTAGCGAAAAGCGCCTACTGCGCGAGTCGGGCGTGAAAGCGTTCTCGATGAGCGACGTCGATCGGCTGGGCATGACGCGCGTGATGGAAGAAGCCATCGCCATCGCCGGCGCCGGCAACGGTTCGATACATGCGTCGTTCGATATGGACGGCATCGATCCGAGCGAAGCGCCGGGCACCGGAACGCCGGTAAAAGGCGGCCTGAGTTATCGCGAGGCGCATCTCTTGATGGAGATGCTGGCCGAATCGCGCCGGCTGGGTTCGATCGAGATGGTTGAAATCAACCCGATTCTCGATTATCGCAATCAAACCGCCGCGCTTGCGGTGGGTCTGATTTGCTCGGGCCTGGGGAAATCGATCCTCTAGGCGCGATCCGCGTCGCCTACGTTTGCACGCGCGGATCGACGCGACCGGGCGCGACGCGCGAACTGGCAGAGTTCCTCGTCCGTACCGATCCGTCGATCTTTGCCGTCAGCGGGATCGATGCCGGCGATGCCTGCGCGTTGGCGACCCGTTTCGACCGTCAGTGGGCGTATCGCGGCGCGCAAGCGCTGTTTTGGAAAGCGGCCTATCGCGCGCACGAAGTTCACGATCGGTATCTTCCGTTTCTCGCCGTTCGGCCGTTCGATCGGCGCGGGCTGCTGCTCGTCGACGGGAAACTTGAGGGCCGTGCGCTATCGATAGCTGCCACGCAGTTCTCTCGAAGACGCGAAATGTACGTTCGCGAAGCCCGCTTCGCGCGCGAGCAAATGCGCGAGCGGCCGCGTTTCTTGCTCTTCGCCCAGCATCCGATCATGCGATCGGGTTTGCGCGGTCGCGACGCCGTCGAACTTGCGCGCGACGAACGCGACGATTTGTATGTGTACGCGCGCGCCGTCGGTCCCGGCGATTACAAGGTGATGTTCGCGTCCTTCTGACACGGGATGCCTCCACCGCAGTAGGCCGGATCCCAGTTGGCCGCGACGAGGAGGGCGCGCATTTGCGCTTCGACTTGCGGATCGAGCGGCGGGTGGAAGGCCACGTACTTGGTCTTCCCATCATCGCCGACGGTGACGATCAGCGTGACGTGGACGCCGAGCGCTTGGAGTTGTTTGAGCGCTTTGGGATCGAGCACCGGATCGGGCTCGTCGGCCCCGAACGGCATGAATCCGCCGGCAACCGTCTGGCTGTCGGGCGTGGTTTCCTGGCGAATGGTGGCCGGCGCTGTGGCCTGCGGCATCGGCGACGATTGGGCGACCGAGCCGACCGCGTCGTGAGGCGAAGGGTTTCCCCGCTGCGCTTGGCTCATCGCGACGGCCGCCGGCCGCTGGGCGACGGCTTGGGGCGCCTGCTGCTGCCGGACCGGACTGGGTTGCTTTTGCGCTAGGGTGATGCGGGCGACGCGCGTGGGCCGGGCCATCGCGCGCCGCGCCGCGACGTCGTGCCGGGTGATCGCGACACGCCGAACGCGCGCGAACGAGACCGTCTCGATCGGCTCCAGGCTTGGGCTGTTCGATAACGGCGGAATCAATAGGGCGCAAACGGCGTGCAAGATCAACGAACCTGCCAGCGCGATTCCCATGAGTCGCTGTCGCAAGAGCATCAGGAGATCAACGGTCCGACACCGGGCCGCGTGACGCCTGCCCGGCTGCAACCGCGGCCGCACGCGAGGCGTTGGAAGGGGACATGAAAGACACCAACGTCGTCCTGTATCAAGCCGAGTGGTGCCCCTATTGCGCCAAAGTCCGCAGCAAGATGACCGATCTGTTGCTCGACTACAAGAACGTCAACGTGCCGCCCGACCACGCCGCGCGCACGGTCGTCAAAGAGGTCTCCGGTCAAACCGGGATTCCGACGTTGGTCGACGGCGACGTCGTCATTGCCGACGACGACGATGCCATCATCGCCTACCTGGAAAAGACCTACGCGAGGTAGCGCTTTAGCAGACCTGCTAGTGGACGACGCCGAATCCGTACGTCCAACCAGTCAGCGTTGACTTTCGATAAACGACCGTCCTGGCTTTCCCCTTGTAGGAATAGTTTTCGACGCCTGAGTCGGTCGCGAGCATGTGTGTAATCGCGCGCTTGAGTTCGGGCGACATCTTGGCGGCATCGTTAAAGATGTTGGTGGGGTCGCTGTGCAGGGCGGTGATGCCATGCGCGTCGATCGCCCAAAAGACCGTTCCGGGGCCGTTGCCCATTTCGCTCTGCAGTAAGACGGTCAGTTGCGCGAGATCGATCGCCGAGCCGACCAGGCCCACAATCTTGCCGTCGGCCGCGCGGACCGGAACCGCGACGATCGCGCCGGGCTTTCCCGTCGATCGTCCGAGCACCA
>DATKGB010000160.1:0-10653 GCA_035544315.1 Verrucomicrobiia bacterium | reverse complement strand
GGAGAGGAGAGTGGGGCGCGATGGGCTCGAGCGCGGGTTGAATCCACGAGCGGTCGTCCAACCACTCCCAGCGGACCGTCGAATAGGGAACCGTTCCGTAGGAGAGCAGTCGATCGTGGAAGAGCCGCAGCGAAAACGCGGATCCTGCACGATCTTGCACCGAACCGAGCAGCGATTCAATCTGCATCTTACCGATCAGATAGTCGATGGCCTGGCCGGGATACATCGCAAAGCGCGTGGCCTCGCCGCGCGCGGTCGCCTGGTCGATGCCGGCGTTGGCCTTAAAGTACGCAATCGCTTGCGCCAACGTCATCGAACCGGTCGCCAAGCCAATGTCGACGCCGACGCGGGTCGCACGGTGACGCATGAGATGAATCACCGCCTTACGCGATGCGGGATCGCCGTCGTACAGGCCGTTACGCAGCAGCATCTCTTCACCGTAGAACGCCCAACCCTCGGCGAAGACCTCGTCCTGTTGAATGTGGCGGATGTAATCGGAATTGTGATAGGCGTACGTGAACTGCAAGAAGTGCCCGGGGATGCCTTCGTGTCCGAGCACGGGCATGACGGCCTGTCGCGCCTGCGCGGCAAAGAAGCTGGTGTTGCTCGGATCGTAGTCGGGAACGAAATAGAACCCCTCGGGGTCGCTGTCGAACATACCCGGCGGGTTCATGAAACCGCCGGGATAGACCGCGGCTAGGGCCGTCGGTACCTGCACGATGTGAAACGCGCCCAGGTATGGCGGCAGGTCGACGAGCCGGTGCGACTTGACGAAACCGATCAGGGTTTGCGTCTGTCGTTCGTAAAACCTCAGGAAGGCCGCCTTGTTTGAAAACGCCGGTTGGGAAACACCCGGCGAAGCGTGCGCGTCGCGATTGTCCTCCCAGGTCTCTAACGCGCGATCGCGCGCAAGCTCCATCGAGCCGATCGGGCCGATCTCATCGGAGCCGTACGGCAACAGCAAGACGCGACGCAAATACCAATCGTACTGGCGTTTTCCGACCGCAAACCCGCCGGCGTGGAACGACGACATGCGTGCGTCCAGCCACGCTTTGTAGGCATGCAGCGCGCGCAGGGCGCGCCTCTGCGCGGCGTGCAGAGCGGTGCGCGTGGCCGGCGAGACGCGGGCGGCCAGCACGTCCAGGCTGATCGTATAGAGTGCGTCGCCGGTCGCCACATCTTCCGAAGCGATCTGCGCGAACTCGCGCACCGTATCGGTGAGGTTGGACCGGCCCGTGGCCAACACGGCCGGACAGGCATTCATCCGCGCGATCGCGTCGCGGACGCGGATTTCGTCCGATGCAAACGGTTTCTTGATCAGCGAAAAGATGCCGTTGGTACATTCGCCTTCGTACACCGTCGGGTTACGTTGCAGGGGTCGGAGCACCGTGTCGCTCCACCATTCACCTTCGAGATCGGCGCGCAGCAGGAGATAGTCGATCCGATCGTGCGTCGACGCATTCGGCGCCGGTATCAGCGCCGCCAACGCGTTGCGAAAACCGACCATCGTGCGGTATTGCTGGCGTTGGGCGCGGGCCGAATAGTCGGCTAACAACGTATCGTGCGTATGAATGCCGGCGTCCGTCGCCGAGCTGGGACTCTCGAGCATCGATTCGGCTTCATACCGCTGCGCCAGCGCTATGAGGCTGTCGTGATACGGTGGGATGGGAGCGTTACCCAGACAAGTCGCCGCAACGGCGAACGCGAGCCCGATCGTACCGGCACGTCCAAGCATGCCTTTGCGTTTCTACGGAGCGGCGGACGTCCCTTGAAGCGCCACAAGCAGATCGGAGAGCGACGCGATTTTGCGGGTCGGCGGCGGCGCGTCTTGCGGGTATCCGGTACCTTCGAAATCGAACCAGACGGTGAGCAGGCCCGCCGCCGCCGCGCCGGTGATGTCGATGCGCGGATCGTCGCCGACGTACCACACCGCCGATCGCGCGACCCCGAGCGCCTCGACCAGCGCCGCAAACGCGCGCGCGTCGGGCTTTTGAAAGCCGATGACGCTGCTGGCCAGCACCGGCCCGTCGAAGCCGATGCAGGCGGCCTTGCGTTCTTGCAAGGGGCTCCAGCCGTTGCTCAGCGCGGCGGTCCCAAAACCTCGCTCGCGCAACGCGCGCAGCATCACGCGGACGCCCGGCACCGGAACGACGAACGACTCAACCATGCCCAGCACCAACGTCTTGTACTTCTCAACGAGCGAATTTGACGCTTCGGCACCGCGATCGACCGCAAAGCGTAGGACCGCGTCCTCGATCGAAAAGAGTCCGGCGCGTTGACGCGCCAGCAAATCGTCGACCTTGCGGACTTCTTCTGCTAGCGATACGCGGGGCGATCCGCCGTAGAGAATCACGTCTTCGAGCAGCCGCAAGAACGCAACGCGCTCCAGATGATTATCGATCAGCAGCGTGTGATCGAGATCGAAGCCGATCCCGGCGGCGCCCGGGCGCAGCCTGGCCGGTTCCTCGAGCACCGCTATTTGGGACCCGGTCCGGTCACGATTCGCACGAATCCCTTGGGACGAATCCATTTGGAGATGGCGGCCCGCACCGATGTCGGCGTGGCGGTCAATTCACGACGCGCGTCGATCAGGTTTTGATCCAGCGGCAGATCGCGCATCGAGTACGAGAGCAGCAGGCCGGCAACACCGTCGTAACTGGCAATCTGGATCGGGACGTCGCCCATCAGAAGTGCTTTGGAACGCAGCAGGCGGTCCGGATCGATCGGTTTGCTCTGCAGCATCGACAGGATCGCAACGATCTGCTCCTGCGCCGGCACGATGTTCTGCGGGTCCGAACCGTAGCCGATGCTGAACGTCGAGCGATTTTTGCCCGCCGTAATCTGACTATTAACGTCGTAGACGTACCCATGCACTTCGCGCAGATCGTGATACAGCAACGATGAATAGAAGCCGCCGGTTAGCACGGTGTTGGCGACGCGCAGATCGGCGTAGGACGCGTCGGTTCGTCGAACGTTACTCAACTCGACCAGTTGCGTCGACGATTGCACGCGGCCCGTGGCCGGGACGACGATCGTAGCCGGCGCGTTGAGCGCGACGGGCGCTGGGAAAACGTCGGGCTTGGGGCCGGTCGCCGACCAGCTTCCGAAATATCGTTCGAACGAAGCCAGCGCGGCCTGCGGCGTCACGTTGCCGACGACCACGATGGCCGTCATGTCCGGGCGGTAGACCGACGCATAGTACGACTTCACGTCGTCGATGGTTACCGCACCCGCAGTCGCCGGGGTTGCGAACCGGCGTAACGGATCGCCTACCGGATAGAGCGCGGCGTCGAGGGCAACTTGGGTCAGATGATCGGGCGAGTTTGCGGCGTCGCCGACGCTCTTAACCTCCTGTTGCGAGACGATTTTGAAGGCATCGGGCTTAAACGCCGGCTGCAGTTCTTCGTCGGCGAGCAGCGCAACGCCGCGGTCGAAGGACACCGCGGGAACTTGCAGCGAGAAGCTGGTCCCCGCCGAGGTGGTGGCGGCGATCTTATCGAGCTCCGCCTGGAAACCGACGCGGTCGTAGGTCGTCGTCCCGTACGGCAACAGGCTGGCTGCAATATCGTCGACGCCGTCCTTGCCGACGGGCTCCTGCACGGCAGCGTCGGAGAGAATCTGTCCGCTGACCACCACGGTTTTGGTGATCGTCTCGCGCTGCACGATCAAGCGTACGCCGTTGGACAGCAACATCGACACCGGACTGAGCGTCTGGGGCGGAACGCGCAGGTGCGCGAGCACCGTCTGCGCCCACGACGGGAGCGGTTCGTGCTTGCTGGGAGGGATCGCATTGTTCTCGACGCCGAGCGCGCTGCCCGACCCGGTCGAGAGTTTTCCGTTGTTTTTCGGCACGGCATACGCGGCGACCACCGCCGAGGTATCGAGATACTGCTGCAAGACGCGATTGACGTCCGCAGTCGTCACCTTGCTGAAAGCCGAAATCATGTCGTCGGGCGACTGCAGGTGCTGTACTGCCAGCGCCTGACTCCATTGGTTGGCCAGTCCCTCGATCGAGTTGCCGGCGAACTCGAGTTGCGAGACTTCGCGTAATTTGGACGCAGCCACCAAATCGGCCGGAACGCCGTTCTTCTTATATCCTGCGATGATCGCGCGGATCCAGCCGTCGGCGACTTCGGGTTTGGTCGAAACGGGTACCGCCGCAAACGCGACCGCGATCGACGTTTTTGGATAGGATTGCACGAAAAATTGGGTTCCGTAGGCCTTACCGCTAGCCGCCAACGCGAACAGGTCGCCGCGCTGACTGTTGAGCACGTCGCCCAAAATCCGGCCGGCGGCGTAATCCGGACTGCCGTAACCGGGCATCCGATAGCCGAGCAGGACGGCGGTATACGGCTGGTCCGACGTATCGTTAAAGACCGTACCGGTAATGGGCTTGAGGTGAACGACCTCACGACCGGGCAGTTTAGCCGCTGGGATATCGCCGAACAGGGCTTTGACCTTGGCGATCGTGGAAGGCCCGTCGACATCGCCGACGATCACGTAAATCGCGTTATTCGGATGGTACCAGGTGTGGTAAAAGCTCAGCAGTTGCGGACTATTGATCAGATGCGCGAACCCGTAAACCGTGCCCAGGCCATCTTTGGCATACGGCGTCCCGTCGACCAGGCGCCGCTGCATCTTGATGAACAGGCGCAAGATCGCATTCGAATTATCTTGGGTGACCTCTTGTGTGATCGCACCGCGTTCCTGAGCCCACAAATTTTGCGCCATCAGCAATCCGGTCGCGCGCGATCGCTCGGCACGCAGGGCGATATCCAGATATTGGGCCGGCAGAGTGAAGAAGTATTGCGTGACCTGATCTTGCGTATCGGCGTCGAAGTCGCCGCCGGTCACGCCGACGCTCTCCATCAACTGGTTTGACGAAAGCGTCTTGCTGCCGCGAAACATCATATGTTCGGTGGCGTGGGCCAGTCCCGGCAACGGCTGATCGTCCGAACCAACGCGATAATTCATCATCACCGTGACAACCGGCGCGAGCGGGTCGTGCACGACCACCACCTCCAAGCCGTTGGAGAGGGTGGCCCGCGTGACCGGCAAGTTGGCCGCCAACGCGTGAACGGGCGCGAACGCGAAAACCGCCGCAAGCATCAGGCCGGCGACGACGGAACGAACGATACGGTTCTTCATGGGCGGCGGATTCCACCGCGCCCCGCGCGCCGCCTCTGCAGACTACGAGGAAGCCAGCATGGCGCGCGCCGAGGGCTGCGCTCGCAGAAGGGCCGCCAGCGCGGCGTGCCCCGGGAGTTCCAGCTGCGGATCCCGCGCGATCAGGCGTTCCGCGTCCCGCTTTGCCCGAACGTACAGATCGACATCGCGGACGAGGTCGGCGTGCAGCAGGTCGGCGGCTCCCGACTGTGCCGTCCCCGCGAACTCGCCGGGCCCGCGCAGACGCAAATCCTCGTCGGCGATGTAAAAGCCGTCGGTCGATTCGGTCAGGATCGACAAGCGCTCCACCTCGCCGATGTCGTCGGGCGCCACCAGCAGGCACGACGACTTGGCCGCGCCCCGACCGACGCGGCCGCGCAACTGGTGCAACTGGGCCAAGCCGTAGCGCTGCGCGTCCAAAATCACCATGACGCTAGCGTTGGGCACGTCAACGCCGACTTCAACGACCGTCGTGGCCACCAGCACGTCGATCTCGCCGCGAACGAACCGACCCATCACTTCGTCCTTTTCGCGCGGCGGCATCTTCCCGTGCAGCACGGCGACGCGCAAATCCGCGAACGCCGTTTCCTTCAATCGCTCGGCTTCGGCTAACGCGCTCGTCAGCGCGCTCTCGGATTCTTCAATCGCCGGCGCCACGATATAGGCCTGATGTCCGCACGCGACGTTGGCACGTACGAACTCCTGGATCTGTCCCATCCGGCTGCGACGAATCGCGAACGTCTCGATCGGCAGGCGCCCGGGCGGCAACTCGTCGACGATCGACAGATCGAGATCCGCGTAGACAGATTGCGCCAGCGTCCGCGGAATCGGCGTTGCGGTCATGTGGAGCGTGTGCGGTGCATCGCCCTTGGCGCGCAATCGCGCCCGCTGAGCGACGCCGAACCGGTGCTGTTCGTCGATGACCACTAACCCCAAGCGCGCAAAGTCGACCCCCTCGGTCAGCAACGCGTGGGTTCCAACCGCGAGCGCCGCCTCACCCGCTGCCAATCGATCCACCGCGCCTTTGCGCGAGCGCGCGCTTTGGCTGCCGAACACGGCTTCCACGGCAATCCCGAACGGCAGTAAGAACGGCGCGAGTTTGGCAGCGTGCTGCGCGGCCAGAATTTCCGTCGGCGCCATCAGCGCCGATTGCACGCCGTTACGTGCCGCCAAGACGATCGCGGCGGCCGCGACCAGCGTCTTGCCGCTGCCGACATCGCCTTGCAACAAACGATTCATCGCGACATCGCGCGTCATGTCGTCCCAAATCTCGGCAATCACCCGCCGCTGCGCCCCGGTCAGCGGGAACGGCAGCGCCGACGCAAACTCGTCCATCAATCCGCTTGGGACCGCCAGCGCCTGCGCTCCGCGCTCCCGTTCGCGCTCGGCCCGCCGGCGTTGCGCTGCAACCGCCAGCGCCAAGAACTCCGTATAAATAAAGCGCTCCCGCGCGCTTTGCGCTTCCTCAGGTGTGTGCGGCGCATGGACCCGCCGATAGCCTTCGGGACGGCTCGGAAACGTATGCGCCTTGGCAAGGTCCGCAGGCAACGGGTCTTCCCCGGCCATCTCCAACAATCGCGCGAAGTTCTTCTTAACGACCTGCGAGATCTTGCGTGTCGACAGATCTTTGCTGGCGTGGTAGATCGGGACGAGTTCGCCGCGATACGTTTCGCCGTCGCTCATCGAGCCGTACGTCGTTACGTTCACGACCGGGCCGACCAGCGTGCGTTCGACTCTTCCGCGCACCCACAGGCGCATGCCTTCGCTAAAACGTCCGTAGACGAAGCGGCGCCTACCGATCCATTTCGCGGTGAACTCGCCCGCCTCGTCGCGCATTCTCGCTTCGACGATCTCGAGATCGCGTACGCGTTTCTCCTTGACGTGAACGATGCGCCCGACAGCGATTTGCTCCTCCTCGGTGCCGCCCAGGCCCGTCGACGGGGTTGGAAAGCGCATGTCTTCGTAACGGAATGGGAAATTTTCTAATAAGGCTTCGGCTGTAGCGATGCCAAGGTCGCGAAAATATCGTGCGGTCTTGGGGCCTACTGCGGCGAGATCTTCAATCGGCGTCATCGTGCGTCGGCGTCCCATTTGGGTCCTTCGATATCCATCCGTGCCTCCAATCCCGGTCTTGCGTCCGGCTTCCTTCAGGAGTGGCTTCACGGACGAATCGGAATTCCGCATTCCACCAGCGCGCATTTGAGACCAGTTCGTCGGCGCCGTGGCGTTCGTAGCCCGCTGCCAACTCGACCGGATTGCCCGCGTCGCGCAACCCGACGAAGTTGACGCCTTTGACGACCCGGCCGTCCTTGATATCCAAGCAAGAGATGATGCGGCGAGCGAGCATCAGCGCGCCTTTTCGAGTGCGTGAATGCGTGCGTATACATCGCGCACGTGGGGGACGGCGACGTCGAGCCGATCGGCCAACTCAATGACCGCGCCGAGCATCGGTTCGATTTCAAGCGGGCGTCCGAGTTCGATATCCTGCAACATGGACGTCTTCACGTCGGCCAGCCGAGCGGCATAGTCGATCCGCGCCTCGACGTCGACTTCGCGTACGACGCCCAGCGCGCGTCCGACCGCCAGCGTTTCGACGATTAAGTCGCGGACGGCAGAGCGAGTGCGCTCGTCGGATAAAATCGGACGCAGGGTTTTCCCCTCGATGGCGCTGATCGGATTCAAGCCGACGTTGTTGGCCAGCTTGAGCCAGACGGTTTTCCGAATGTCCGAGTCGATTTCGGGCTGCAGTCCGGCGGCGCGCAGGCATGCCGACAGCGCTTCGACTCGTTCGTTTCGTTCGTTGCCACGGCCGGCCGGATCGCCGAGCACCAAGCGGGTACCACCGCTTTGACGGACGGCTCCGGGCGCGGAAAGGTGCGCCGAGACGTGGACGGCGGCGCCGACGATACGCGAATCGGCAAACAGCGCGCCGATCCGACCGCCGGGATCGACGCTTTCCAGCGCAGGCTTTCGAACGTACCAAAACGGCAAACCGTTCTGAAAGGTAGCGATGGTGGCTTCCGAACTCGCGTGCGGTCGAAGCTGATCGAGAAATCCTGGCCATTGATGGGCTTTGAACGTCAGCAGGAGGGCGTCGAACTCGAGGCCCGCGATCGTTTCGGCGGCGGTCACGCGAACCGTAAACGATCCGAGATCGCCGCTGACAACCAAGCCGTTTTTGCGGATGGCCGCAAGGTGCGCCCCGCGCGCGACGATCACGACCTCGCTGCCGCTGCGCGCTAGAGCACCGGCTAAGAACCCGCCGATGGCGCCGGCGCCGACGACGGCTACGCGCACGGAAACGCGCCCGCATCGGAATAGAGCTTGGAGGCGACGGGCAGATTTGAACTGCCGAATGGGGCTTTTGCAGAGCCCTGCCTTACCACTTGGCTACGTCGCCTTGCACATGTCTCTCGCTGAGCGGGTAGTGGGAATCGAACCCACGCATCAACCTTGGGAAGGTCGCAGGCTACCATTACATCATACCCGCAGGCCCCAGGAGACGCGAACGGTTCGTCCCCGCCCGGGTCGCGTCCTACAACCCGCGTCGCTGCCGCGCCGTTGCACGATCGCGCGGGAGGCGGTCCTTTTCGGACGAACGGTTCGCTTGTGACTTGGATTTACTCGCTTCCACTTGGGCTATTCGCACCGCTGGCCATCGCGGCGGTCGTGGCGTTGGCCTTATTGGGATTGCTTCTGGTCTATCGCTACGTTCACGAACGCGAGCGATTCACGCACAACGATGTCGCCGGGCCGGTTATCGGTATCGCCGGCACCGTGCTGGCCGTCATGCTCTCGTTCATGGTGGTCGCGGTCTGGCAAGAGTTTGACGCCGCCGCTACCAACGTCCAAAGCGAAGCCAGCGCCGTCGCCGATCTTTATCATCTCGCCAACGCCTTTCCGGTGGCCTTACGCCGGGCGATCCAAACCCACATAACCACCTATGTCGACACGATCGTCGGCCAAGAGTGGCCGCTGATGGAGACCGGTCGAAGTAGCCAACGCGCGCGCCGGCTCGTCGGGCAAATTCAACGCGACGTCGTGGGATACGCTCCTACGACGGCGCAACAACAACAAGTCCAAACGCAAGCCTCGCAGTTGACGCAGGCGTTCGTCGACGAGCGGCGTCAACGCTTGTTCGATAACGAGCAAGGCATTCCGCATCTGATGTGGTTCGCGATGATGTTCGTCGGTTTCGTTACCATCGGTTTTATCTATCTGTTCCGCGTTCAAAGCTTCATCGCGCACGTCTTGATGACGGTCGGAACTGCGGCGATAATCGCCGTAATCTTCGTCCTGATCGCCGAAATGGACTACCCATTTCGCGGCGACAGCGGCCTAGCTCCCACACCCTTCCTCCAAATCCAAGCCGCCTTTCACGATCCCACCGGCAGAGCCGGATATTACTAGGTCATGCCGACGGCGCGGGCGAGGATGACGGCGATCGTCACGAACGACGTGCTCGCTTCGGCAATCATCAAGAATTTTGCGGTTTGCGTGAGCGGCATAACATCGGTGGGACTGAAAGCCAACGCGTTGGTGAACGCTAGGTAGACGTAGTCGAAGAAGCGCGGCTTCCAGGTGTCTTTGACGCACACCAATCGGTCGCCGACGAGCATCTGCGGAAAAAGGAAATCGGCATCGGGAAACGTGAGAGCCGAGCGCTCGTGCGAACGCGGTTCTGGACCGCCTGCATCGAGCTCCCAAAACCAGAGCGCGTACACCAAGATGTTGGTCAGCCAGATTTCACCGCCGGCGACGAGCAACTCGTGACCGGTGGGGGCGTGATAGCCGGCCGGGTGACTGGAATCCAAGATACCCAGGACCAAACGCACCACCGAGATGATGTTAAAAAGGTTGACCGTCGCGATCAGCGCGATTGAAAGTACCCGCTGGACGCGCATTTCGAGAAGGCGCTTCGGCGAGAGGACCAACAACGGAATCAGGACGCCCAGGACCAGTGCCGGAAAAATCCACACTGGCCCAAAGGTGAGTTTGTTCGGCAGCGTTACGTAGAGCGCGAGCGCAACGAGGACCGCTAGCGCGGCGTGCCAGCGCGGTTCGTCGGCATAAGTCGAAGCGTTCTGTTTGGCCACGCAGACGGGTTGCCCACGCAACCCCCGCACTCCCCCCGCGGGTCCTAGGACGCATGGCAACTGACTTTCGCGACGGCACTACGTTTCCGCGCCGCGGGCGCACGGCGATCGGATCGGCACTCTGGCTCGCACGCGTCGGCGATAAAGCACGCGCGGCTGCAGCCGGCACGATCTACGATTACATTTACCCCTGTCCGATGGACCAAGGCGTCTTTGCACGCTGGGGTATCTCCGCGCAGGAGTTTGAAGACGCGCTCGATCGGCACGCCGACGACGATGCGCTGCACGCGTGGCTGACGGCGCGAGTCGCGCCCGGACGGATCGAGGAAGCCAACCGCTGGCTGGTCGACGAGAAATCCGCCAACCTGGACCGCCAAGATGCCGAGGAAGC
>DATKGB010000159.1:0-3246 GCA_035544315.1 Verrucomicrobiia bacterium | reverse complement strand
GGGTGATCGTGCGTGATCGGCGGCGGGGGAGCCGGCGCCTCAAACGGCATGGCCGTCAGCGCGTCGGCAGCGATGACGGGCGCGGGTCTAGCCGGCCTAACTCTGGCCGGCTGGGGCGCTGCCGGCCTCGGCGCGGCGACCCGAACCGGGGGCGGGCCGGTTGCTTGTGAAACGGCTTGCGCAAGCCGCGCGCGTTGCGCGGCAATCGCAGCAGTGCGTTGGACCGCGGCTTGCGCCGCGGCCTCGCTACTGACGGGTCGCCCGGCCCTCCGGCTCTTGCGGATGTTTGAGACGACGCCGATGATGATCGCGACGACCCAGATCAGCCCGGCGATGTTGCCGAGATGCACTTATTTTGACGCCGGTGGCGGCGAGCCCGGATCGGTTGAGGCTTCGGCCGAACCGCCGATCGCTCCGCGCATTTCGGTGTCGGCTTGGATGTTCTTGAGTCGATAGTAATCCATCACGCCGAGGTTGCCTTTGTTAAACGCACCGGCGATCGCTAGCGGAATGGCGGCTTCGGCCTCCACGACTTTCGCGCGCATCGCTTGGGTCAGCGCCTTCTGCTCCTGTTCGGACGCCATCGCGGCGTACTGACGTTCGGAGGCTTTGGCTTGAGCGATCCGGCGGTCGGCTTCGGCTTGACTGGTCTGCAGTTCGGCGCCGATGTTCTTGCCGACGTCGACGTCGGCGATGTCGATCGAAACGATTTCAAATGCGGTTCCCGCGTCGAGCCCCTTGGCTAGCACGGCTTTGGAGATGCGATCGGGGTACTCCAGGACTTCCTTGTGGTCGACGGCCGCACCGACGGCCGAGACGACGCCTTCGCCGACGCGCGCGACGATCGTCGGTTCGCCGGCGCCGCCGACGTACCGATCGAGATTGGAGCGAACGGTAATACGCGCCTTGACGTTGAGCTGAATGCCGTTCTGCGCGACGCCCTGGAAGATCGGCGTCTCGATCACCTTGGGGGTAACGAAGTTTTGAAGCGCTTCGAGGACGTTGCGACCCGACAAGTCGATGGCGGCGGCGCGCTGCCATTCCAACGGGACCTGCGCGCGCTGCGCGGCGATCATCGCCAGCGTCACGTTTTCGACGTTACCTCCGGCCAAGAAATGCGATTGCATCTGATCGACGTTGAGGTTCAACCCGGCTTTACGCGCGCGAACGTAGTTGGTGACGATGACGCCCGGCGGGATGCCGATCAAACGCATACGCACCAGCGAGATGATGCCCAACGGCACGCCCGCCGCGATCGTGCGAATCCACAGTCCGATTGGAAAGTAGTAGAGAAACATGAAGAACGCGATGATCGCGACGATAATCACGATCGTGATAATCACGGGAATTCCGATGCCCACGGATGCTCCTTATTCAGTACGATAGTTCGGCAAGGTTACGGGTTCGACAAAGACGCGAGCGCCTTCAACGCGCGTCACGCGGATCGGCGTTCCGGCCGCAATAAAACCGCCTTCGGTCAGCACGTCGACGCGCCGTCCGTCGATCGAAGCCACGCCGGCGGGGCGAAGAAACGATGCGGCCGTGCCCGACAGGCCGCGCAAATCGGTGAAGTCGCGGCTGGTGACGTAGTCGGATCCCTGGAAAGCGGTGAGGGTGATGCGGCGCATCCACGCGTTCTGCGGCATCGCGCGCACCAGCAGCGCAAAGATGACCACGGTCACGACCAACGCCGTGGCCACCGTTTCGATCGCAACGGCCATAAACGGGATGCCGAATGCCAGGATCACGGCCGCGACCAACGCGACGCCGCCTAATATTCCCGGAAGGCCGTGCCCCGGAACGACGTGCAGCTCGAATATGATACCGAGTATGCCGACCAGCGCGAGAACGACCACCAAACCATTGGAAAAGCCTGCATAGATGTGCGTCCCGAAGAACAACACGAGCGCCAGAACGCCGATCGCACCGGCGATGCCGTGCAGCGTCTGCATCTCGATCAACAGGCCAAGCATCCCGATGGTCAGCAGCAGTCCGCTGACCGTCGGGTCGGTCGCAAAGCGGGCAAGTGATTCGCCGAAGCTATATTGCGCGACGGTTTGGCTGACGCCGCCAAGGTGGAACTGCCCGAGCGCGCCTTCCAGCGTCGTTGCCGCGCCGATGGCCACGTGCGAGCTCACCGCGTCCTCGGAGTTGAGCGTCAAGACTTTGCCCGGCGATTTGTACTGCGGCAGTTCCATGTCTTTATCGACCATCGAACCCGCAAGCTTGGCGTCGTGATGGCTGCGGATCGCGGTGGATTCAAACTCTCCGCGCAGGGCCGATACCATCTTGTCGCTATACGGAATCGGTTCGGCCGCACCGATCGAAGCGCCCGGCCCGACGACGATCCGCTGAGCGCACAGCGTGATCAGCGCAGCGGCCGAATAGGCGCGCGCCGAGACGTAGGCATAGATCGGCATCTTGGCCGAGAAGAGCGCGTCGCGGATGTCCGTCGCCGACGAGACGAGACCGCCGCCGCTGTTGACATCCAAGACGATCGCACGAGCGTTGTCGGCGTTGGCCTGTGCGACGGCGCGTTCAACCAAGTGAGCCATGCCGGCGTCGACGGTTCCGTGAATCGGAATCACGACCACGCCGCCACTGGATTGGGCGTTCAGCGCGGTCGACACAAAGCCGAACAAGCCGCACAGCAAAAGGGCGCCCCAAAATGTCGCTCGGACTCGCAAACCGTTCATGCGTTCACCTACCCGTCCTTGCCGGCGAAGTTACGTGCCCTAGGAACCTAGTTCGTTGGTGACGATCTCTCGGATCGCGTTCCCGTCGGCCAGACCTTTGAGTTGCGGCATGACGATCTTCATGAGCGCACCCTGGTTCCGGCCATCGGCAGGCTGCGCTTCGAGGGCCGCGCGAACGATCGCGCGGATCTCGTCGGCCGACTTTTGGGCCGGGACGTAGACCGCTAAAATGTCGCGTTCCTTGGCTTCTTTCTCGGCGAGTTCGGGGCGATTGCCCCTCTGGAACTCGGCGATAGAGTCGGTTCGCTGCTTGACCTGTCGCTGCACGATCGCCAACTCGTCGGCGTCGCTGAGATCCCGACCGGCTTCGGTCCGTTTATAGGTGAAGCCGGAGAGAACCGCTCGCAACGTATCGAGCCGCAGCTGATCGCGCGACCTCATCGCCTCCTTGAGATCCGAGGAGATGCGATCCTTAAGCAAGGCCACGACGACTAGGTACGGCGCTTGCGCGCGGCCGCGGATTTCTTCTTCTTGCGGACGCTCGGCTTTT
>DATKGB010000158.1:0-4978 GCA_035544315.1 Verrucomicrobiia bacterium | reverse complement strand
ATCGCGACGCCGGCTTTCACCAACTTCGCAACGGTTTCGGGAACCAAAGCAACGCGGCGCTCGTCCGAAGCACCTTCACGTGGAACGGCAACGTTCATGGCCCGTGGCTTAGGGTTGCGGTCGCTCAAACCCTACGGGCCTATCCTTAAGGCCAGACGAGCGTCTCGACCAGCACGACGAATGCCAGCGCGCCGGCCAGATGCGCGAGCAGCGGCTGGCTAAAACGGCGAGCGTGCGCCCAAGCGATGATGAAGTCGCCCAGCGCCAGCAAGATGCCGACTGCGGCGACAACCAGCAGCTCGATGCGATCGCGCCGATATGCAGCGATGCCCAAGATCAGCGCGAAGACGATGTCGCGCAAGCCGGTCGCGCGTACGAACGGAAAGCCACGCGCACCGACCGGCGCGCCGTACAGTTCGGCAAGTTGTTTAGGAGCGACAAGCGCCAGGGTTCCGATCGCGGCGGTCGCTGCCGCGAGCACCCACGACAGCGGCAGACCGACACCGTGGGCGATCGCGGAATGCACTATGGATCGACGATCGTACCGAGAAACAGCAACTGTCCGCTCCGCTCGTCGCGGATCGCGACCAAGAACGGATGATCGACGATCATGGTGAACGGCGGCGGTTCGACGCGAATCGCTAACATCTTGATGCCGACGGTCGTCACTGCGGCAGCTTGCGTTCCCTCTTCATCGACGTTGAGAAACGATGCGTGATGAACGTCGCTGATTTCAAGCCGCGTTGCCGGACGGATGTTGCGAAAATCGGCAGCGCGCGTAAAGGCAACGCCCATCCCGAGCTTGTTAAGTGCGCCATTCAGTTTCGTATCGTAGGAAATGCGGAATCGCGGTATTTGAATCGTTCCCGATTGCATCTGAAGCGACGCGATCAGCGCGTCGAACGACGTGGTCGTCAAGCCGCGAACGAACGCGTCGAGCGCGGCCGCATTCTCGGGCAGCACGACGTACATCGCAAACGAACGGTCGGCATAGGGCAGTGCGATCGCCGCAACGCCGCCACTTTGAACGTAGGCATAGCGGCCGGCGTGCGACATCATCTCTACGGTTTTGATTGTGCCCGAAGCGGTCGTAAAATTATGCTTCGCCGTCGATGCGGGAGCAAACGGCAACGTCCATTTACCTTTGAACGCGATCGCGTTGGCGAGCATGACGACCGTCGATGGGTCGATCGTGTCGAGCACCTTGGGAATCATGCCGTCGGTATGCTTGTCGGCCCAGGCGTTCACTGTGTCGACCGAACGCGGATTGCGAAAATCGAGATTGCCGACTTGTGCGCCGAAGACGGCGCGCGCGGTGTTGGTGAACTGCGGACGAACTGCGAAGCCGGTTTGCAGCCATAGTGCGTTGGCCATCGCCAGCCGTACGGCGGTGGTATGCGCTATCTGCGAACGCAGCGCGCGATTGGCCGCGTT
Organism: Verrucomicrobiia bacterium; assembly: GCA_035544315.1. Classification (GTDB taxonomy): domain Bacteria; phylum Vulcanimicrobiota; class Vulcanimicrobiia; order Vulcanimicrobiales; family Vulcanimicrobiaceae; genus JALYSX01. Next base: position 3,544 of record DATKGB010000158.1, on the reverse strand, counting down.
AAAGACGTCCATCGACATGCCGCCGGTGCGCAAGGTCTGCATAATCGCCGATCGCGTCGTACCGCCGGCACCATTGGCGGTCATCGCCAACGCTACGGCAATGCTCGTTGGCGAGATGAAAACGTTCGTATTGGGCTGTTCGCTCCGCAGTTCGCGGAGCATATCGAAGCCGAAGGTAGCGTACGGACGAGCGAGTGTCTGCGTCGCGGGGTCGGGCGTCGCCGGACCGATCGCTGAAGCAGCCGCATATCCGGTCATCAGGCAACACGCCAGTGCTACGGCGGCGCGGAAAAAATAACGAATCATGAAATCCTCACAGTATTCTTGAGCGTGCCGATCTTTTCGATTGTGACTTTCATCGTCGCGCCGTCGCGTAAGAATTCGGGAGGCGTTCGCGCGAAGCCGACGCCGGCGGGCGTTCCGGTAGAGATCACGTCACCCGGCAGCAGCGTCATGCCCTGGCTCAACTCGGCGATAAGCCGCGGAATAGCAAAGATCATCTGCGACGTCGAGCCGTCTTGCTTTTGCACGCCGTCGATCGCGATCCCAATCTTCAGATTCTGCGCGTCCCCGATTTCGTCTTTCGAGACGATCCACGGACCGATCGGGCAGGTGTCGTCCAAACTCTTGCCTTTGAACCACTGTCCGTGCGCGTGCTGGCGATCGCGCGCAGTGACGTCGTTCACGCACGTATACCCGAAGACGGCGTCGAGCGCCTCATCTTCCGATACGTTCTTGCAGCGGCGCCCGATCACCACGCCGAGTTCGGCTTCGAAGTCGTATTGCGACGATACGTCGGCTTGCAGGCGCAATGGTGCGCCGGGATCGGCGATGGCGGTCGGCGCTTTGGTAAAGAACGTCGGCACGTCGGGAAGTTTGAGCTCGATGCCGGACGCGCGCGCGCCCTCTTTGGCATGCTCGAGATAGTTGCGACCGACGCAGAAGACGTTGCGCGCCGGCATCACGGGCGCCGCTAATCGCAAGCCATCCAGGGCGATGGTTTGCTCGGTATGATGCTTCGTACGTTGCTGCGGCTCGAGCGCGATATAGTCGCGGAGGCTCGGCAGGTCGATAACGCGGACGCGGTCGCCTTGGATCGTTCCGGGTCGCACCGTATCGTGCGGATCATAGAACGAGACGAAGCGCATGTGTGGTTACGGCGTCGGCGACGGTGCGGGCGTCCTGCCGGTAATCTGATCGAGCGCCGGTAGATTGGTTCCCGATTCCTTTTTGGCGAGATCCATCATCTGCAATGCCGCGCCTTGCGCGTCGCCCCAGTTACCGCCGGCTTTGACCAGGCTGACGGAGCGACGAATCATTCTCGTCTTCGGGTTGAAGTCGAAGTTCACGCGATAGAGGCCGACCTCCGCGCTGCCGTCGGGATGGCGAATCCACATCTGCAGTACGTCGCCGTAGGTATGCGAATTGTATTGTGGATCGGTGCTGGGTTTGGCCGCCTTGACGCGCACGACTTGACCCTTTTTGTTGACTTCGACGAAGAACTCGGTGTGCAGCGGTTTCTTCGAGAGGATCGGCATCGGAATTGGCCGAGGCGCGGTGGTTGCGGCCATCGCCGGCACGGCAATCGTTAGGCTAAGCAACGCGAGCGCGGCGGCTCGCACCAATGTCGTGGTCATAGTTCCTCAAAATCTCGTATACGCGGCTTTGCTGGAGCGACCTGCCCGCGAAGGCTTGATAACAATGCTGTCATCCCGAGCCTGTCGAAGGACGCCGTCTCGTGAAACGACCCATTTCCCAATGAACGCCGCGCCCAAACCCGGCTCCGCCAGCCTGATTCTGCTCGACACCTACGGGTTGGTCTATCGGGCATTCTTTGCGATGCCGCCGCTGTCGACGGCTGCCGGAATGCCGATCAACGCCGTGCTGGGTTTCACGAACATGCTCGCGCGTTTGATCGAGACCGAGCGTCCGTCGCATCTAATTGCGGCATTCGACAAAGGGTTGCCGGCCGCGCGGGTGGCGCTCTACAAAGACTACAAAGCGCAGCGCACCGCGATGCCCGACGAGTTGCGCCCGCAATTCGCACTGGTTCGACGAGTCTTGGAAACCTATGGCATTCCGGTCGCCGAAATCGAAGGGCAAGAAGCCGACGACGTGATCGCGACGCTGGCTAACCAAGCCTACGACGCGCAACAGCAGACGCTCGTCGTCACCGGCGATATGGACCTGCTGCAGATCGTCGACGATCGTACGACGATTCTTCGCACCTTGCGCGGCATCACCGACTTGGAGCGGTTCGATCCGGCGCTGGTGCGGGAACGGTTCGCGCTGGACCCGTCACAACTGGTCGACTATCGCGGTCTCAAAGGCGATCCGTCCGACAATCTGCCGGGCATCCCGGGCGTTGGCGAAAAGACTGCCAGTAAACTGATTCAAGCGGCCGGCTCGCTCGACAACCTGATCGCGCACCCCGAACTGGCCGGAACGGCCAAGCTGCAAGGACTGATCGAGCAGTACGGCGATCAGGCAAAGATTTGTCGCGACGTTTCGATCATCCACCGCGATCTCGACGTCACCCTGGATTGGGAAGCCGCGCGCTACGTCGCGCCGCAGAACGACGCGCTCTATCGACTCTACAGCGAACTCGAATTCAAGGGATTGCTGTCCAGGCTGCAGGTGCCGACGGATATGCCGCTGTTCGCAGCTCAGCAGCGCTTGAGCGGTTCGTACCGTTCGTACGTTGCCGTCGTCGACCCGCCCGGCTTCGAAGAGTTGGCGGCGACGATCGGTTCGTTGGCCCGAAACCAACGCGTGATGCTGGCCGTCGACGGCGACGTGTTGGGGATTTCTGGCGCGCGCGGAAGCGGCGCCGCGATGGGCGTCTCGGCATTAGCGCATGCTAACGTCCGCGCGGCATTTGACGAACTGTGGAGCGGCGCCACCCGCGTGGGTGCATACGATGCCAAGCGCGTCCTGCGCGCGCTGGCCGCGCAGGGTCTGCCGATGCGCGCGATCGACGAGGATCCGATGCTCGGCGCGCACCTGCTCGATCCCGGTTCGTCGTTTGCGTCGATCGAAAACGCCGCACAAACGTATTTGAGCACGGCGGTCGGCGACGATCCGGCGGCGCAGGCCGATGCGGCATGGCAACTGCTCGAACCGATACGCAAGGAACTGGGAGCGCGCGACCAGGTGCGGCTGTACGAAGAGATCGAGGTCCCGTTGGCACCGGTGTTGGCAAAGATGGAGCGCGCCGGCATCGCCATCGATCCCAGCGAACTGCACGTCATGGCCGGCGAAATCGACACGGCGATCGCGCGCTTGCAAAAACATATCTACGATTTTGCGGGCGAGACGTTTAACATCGGATCGCCCCAGCAGTTGGGCAACATGCTGTTCGGGCGATTGCAGATTCCAGGCGGCAAAAAGAACAAGACCGGCTGGGCGACCGGTGTCGAGGTGCTGCAAGGATTGGCCCGCGAATACCCAATCTGCGCGCTGGTCTTGGAGTGGCGCGAGGTCAGTAAACTCAAAAATACCTACGTCGACGTGATCCCGGCGCTGGTCGATTCCGATGGGCGCT
>DATKGB010000157.1:0-16415 GCA_035544315.1 Verrucomicrobiia bacterium | reverse complement strand
GGGTTGGAGACGTAATGGAGGATGGTGGCGTTGTCGCCGCCGCCGACGATCGATTCGTACGCCGGACTCTGGGCGCCTCCGCGCACGAACTCGCACTCCATGATCGCTTCGATGTCGTATTCGTGCAGGCCGGGACGGGTCGCGCGCATTGCGGCAATATGCCCGCGTTTGGTCGCTTGGGCCGCGCGGCGCATGATCGCGAGTTCGTCTTGGGACTTGATCGAGCGCATCGCGTGCAGCAGCGAGCCTGGGTCGGCATAGTTGACCGGAGAACGTCCGGCGCGCCGCGTCTTGCTTGCAGCTTCGGCAACGGCGGAAACGATCGTGCGATCGAAGGGCTCGTCCTCGCCGACGCGGTAGTGCAGCGTCGTCGCTCCGACGAGATATTCGGGAAGGCGCGCTTGCAATTCGTCGATCGGAAAGGCAGCGTCGACGCCCAGCAACGTGGGCGCGACTTGCGTGCCTAAGCGCTTGCCGTTCCAAATTTCGAGCGTACGGTCGCGTTCGCGCACGAACAGCACGACGCGATGCTTAGGATGCTCGGGGGCCAGTACCAAAACGGCGTCGGGTTCGTCGAAGCCGGTGAGGTAGAAGAAGTCTGAGTTCTGACGGAACGAAAACTCGGTATCGTTGCTGCGAAGGAGCTGACGCGCTCCCGGAACGACGGCGACATCGCCCGGAATAGCTCGTAAGACGCTCGCTCGGCGCTCGGCATAAGACTGCATTGACCGACCTTCGCGATTGTCGTCGTCGGCCCTACAGAGCGGCGGGTCCTCGAGCGGGTTAGCAACTGCTGCGCGGCGGATAGCCAAATGATGACAAGGATGGACTGCTCTTATGCCATACAGGTGGCATGAGAGGGTGCTAGCGTACGCACATGGTCCTCGCGCATCGTATCCGTCTGGTGCCGACCCCCGCTCAAGAGGCGTCTTTTCGTCGAACGTGTGGTGTCGCTCGATTTGCCTATAATTGGGCGCTTGCGGAATGGCAACGGGAGTACGCAGCGGGCCGGAAACCTTCCGAAGCCGCATTACGCAAGCGCCTCAACGGGCTTAAGGATGCGGACTTCCCGTGGATGCGGGAGGTCACCAAGAACGCTCCTCAGCAGGCGATCAAGAACCTTGGGCGGGCCTACGCGAATTTCTTTAACGACCTCAAAAAGTACCGCCACAAAGAGTTGCCTTGGAAGCGCGTGCGTGTGCCGAAGTTTAAGAAAAAGGGCCTTCACGAAAGCTTCCGTGCCGACAACGGCCCGGACAAGACCCACACCGACGCGATACGCACCGACGGCAAGCGGGTCAAGCTGCCACGCACCGGATGGGTGACCATGCGCGAAGAGGTGCGCTTTGCAGGGCGCATCCTCTCTGTCACGATCTCGCGTCAAGCCGACGCCTGGTACGCTAGCTTCTCCATCGAGGTCGCCTATGAACCCGCGGTGCGCACCGACGACACGCTGGTCGGCGTCGATCTCGGCATCGCTGCCCTTGCAACGCTTAGCGATGGAACGCCGAAGGTTGTTGCGCCCAAACCATTACGGAGGTATCTGAAGAAACTCAAACGGCTCTCTCGCGCACTCTTGCGCAAGCGGCGCGGATCGAAGAATCGTGTTAAGGCGAAAACCAAGCTCGCACGGTTACACCGGCGGATCGCTAGTATTCGGGATGACGCCCTGCACAAGCTCACGACGTACCTGACGCGCTATCGAACCATCGTGATCGAGGACCTTAACGTGGCCGGGATGCTCGCGAACCGACATCTCTCTCGCGCGATTTCCGACCTCGGCTTCTTCGAGTTTCGACGACAATTGGACTACAAAGCGGCGATGGCCGGTTCGACGGTGATCGTTGCAGATCGCTGGTTCCCAAGCTCGAAACTCTGCTCGTCGTGCGGCGTCAAGCACGAATCACTCACGCTCTGCGAGCGTAGCTGGACGTGCCTATCGTGCGGCACGACCCACGACCGCGATCTCAATGCGGCCGTGAATCTTGCCCGATACCCGGAGAGTTGGGCCGGGTCAGCCTGCCGAGCGGACGGCTCTGGCGGCGAGGATGACCTCGCCGTGAAACCAGCCGCGTAGAAGCAGGAAGAAATGCCTGGAATAAATGTCCATTCATTTCACAACGGTGCGTTCACGATCCAAAAGCCTCCAAAAGACGTAATGCCGGGCGATCCAGACCCTGGGCCTCGACCTTCGGGTGGGTCAGATAGAACAACGCCATCACGCGCAGCACGAACCGATGACGATAGGTTTGCGGCAGGCCCGCGAAGCCGACCCGCGCGCGCCGTGCGAGGGTCGCAAGGCGCGCGAGCATTGTCGGCTCGTCGGGATAGCAGGCGGCGAAATTTAGTTCGCCGTGCGCTCGGTCTTCGGCTTGATCGATGAACGCATCCAACAGCACGTGCAGCGCCGCGACCGGCGGGAAATAGGCGTCGTAGGCCGCGCCGGCCGCCTGCGCGTGCCCGGCAAAGAGCATATAAAGCGGAACGTAGACGTGAAACTGCGATCCGGCGGCGCAAGCGAACTCGTACCAGTAGAGATCGGGAAAAGCCGCACGGTTACGCTCGTACCAATCGATGCACGCGGGTTCGCGTGCGCCCGGAGCCAAATGCTTGAAGGTCTGCAGGTCGGCATAGAAGGCCGCAGCCTGCGCGAACAGCGGCACGAGAGCGGCATGCCCGAGCACACGGCGCAGGGCGGCTTGCGTCGCCAAGACTTGCCGGGCGAGATATCCGCCATCGTCGCCGCCTGGCCCCAGCGCGTAATAGTCGCGAAGCGGCGCAGCGGGATCCAGCGCGTCGGCGATCGCTCCGTGCAGCACCGGGTACGCGCGCGGATCGACCTCGGGGTGACGATCGCACAGGTTGTCGAGGTAATCGTAGATCGTTTCGAGCGGCGCGACGATGTCGATATAGTGTTGGGCCGCCATCGCGGGCAAAAACGTCGCTAGAATGCATCCTCCGGCGACGTGGTAGGCTTTGTCGTGGACGCTGGCCAGAGCTTGTATGCGTAACCGCGCATCGGGGATCCCGCGCGCATCCACCTCGATGCGGGTCAGCGCCGCGGCGGCTTTGGGAACCGTGACGCGCAAGAATCGCAGAACGTCCAACAACGTCCGCGGACCGCCAGCCAGCAAGAAGCGCAATCGCGCGGGCGAACCGAGCACGCGCGTAACGGCCCAGCGAATCTCGTCGAACATCCGCAGAGGAGCTAGATTCCTCCGACGAAAAAGCCGGGGTTAAGCGTGTTGTTGGGATCGAAGCGGGCCTTGATCGCGCGCATCTGCGCAAGCGCTGCCGGCGGAGCGCCCCATACGCGCAAGACCGGGCGCATCGGAGCGTCTCCGGCAATGACGATCGCTCGCGGCTCGAGGTCGTGCAGCGCGTCGTCGAACATTTCGATTTTTGACGAAAATGTGCGGTCGTCGCGATCGTGAACGCGTAGGATCGCGTCGCCGTTCATCACGTCGCCCAAGCAGTCGGCCTGCAGTTCGAAGCGTTGCGCCAGCGCCTCCATTCCATCCAGGCGGCCGTCGAGTTCCCCTGCGTCGCCTAGGACGCGATAGGTGATCGAGCGCCGTGCGACGGTGCCGACGTAGGCGTCGAGCGTTCGCTCGAACACGTCGCGCGCGCCCGCATCGACGATGCGCGTCTCGGGGACGCCCGCCTTCCCCAGCGAGGAGCGCAGTTCGCGCGACGTGCGTTCGAGCATCGCGTCGGAGCCTTCGACGAAGACGATGATGCGGCCGTCGTCGCCGTCGTCCCCATCGATATCGCGTTGGAAACCACGAACGACCCAGGCGGCCGACGGGACCGTCTGCAGCGTTTGCACGCGTTCGATCGCGCGCGTGCGGGTTGCGATCGGCAGGCGCGCCACGAACGCGCGAGCGGCCGCAAGCATCGGCAGCATCTTGAAATTCGCCTGGGTGAGAACGCCCAGCGTTCCGAACGAACCGACGTAGAGTTTGCTCATGTCGTAGCCGGTGACGTTCTTGACGACCATGCCGCCGGCTTTGGCGATGGTCCCGTCGGCAAGGACGACGTGGGTACCGATCACATAGTCGCGGCCTCGCCCATAGACGTGCCGGCGCGGCCCTAGCCAACCGGCGGCCAGCGTGCCGCCGACCGTGGCGGTGCGCCGCAAGGGCGCGTCGAGTGGAACGAATTGCCCGCAGGATGCTAACGCGTCGGAGAGTGCGCCAATGGTCATCCCGGCTTGAACCGCGGCGGTGAGGTCGGCGCGTTCGTGCGACAGGAGCGAGGCGAGCTTTGCGGTTTCGATGACGACGTCGGCTCGCGGCGATACGCCCATGCCGCGCAGCGTGTTGCCGCCTCGAATGGCGACCTTTTCGCCGGCGCGATCGCATTGCGCGAGCGCCTCACTCAACTCGCCGACGACCTTGGGTGCGATTTTACGCTGCGCGGAATGCGAAATCAACGCACTTCCTCGCAGGCGGCGCTGGCCGGAAAAATTTTGTCGGGATTCATCGAGCCGCGGGGTGCGAATGCGTCGCGCAGGCGCAGCATCGCGTTCAGATCGTCGGGGTTGTAAACGCGAGCCAGCGTATCGCGCTTTTCGTAACCGATGCCGTGCTCGCCCGAAATCGTGCCGCCCAGATCGACCGCGGCCGAGAGGATCTGATTTCCGGCTTCGATCACCGCTCGCACTTGCTTGGGTTGAGCGCGATCGTACATGATGAGCGGGTGTAAGTTGCCGTCGCCGGCGTGAAAGACGTTGCCGATCGGTAGGTGGCATTGCTGCGCGGCCGACGCGACCTGCTTGAGCATCGCCGGCAGTTTGGTGCGCGGCACGACAACGTCTTGCAGGTAGCAGTTGGGCGCGATGCGGCCGGTCGCGCCGAACGCGCCCTTGCGCGCGGCCCACAACGCGTCGCGTTCGGCAGCGGAGCGAGCGGCACGCCACGACAACGCACCGTGTTCCTTGCAAATCCTGGCGATCGCCGATTCGCAACCGTCCATGTCGTCTTCGAAACCGGCGCTCTCGATGAGCAGCAACGCGGCGGCATCCGTGGGAAAACCCGAGTGATAGGCCGCTTCGACGGCGCCGATGGTGAGTTGATCCATCATCTCCAATGCCGTCGGGATGATGCCCGCGCCGATGATTGCCGAGACCGCTTCGGAAGCCGAATCGATGTCGCCGAAGGTTGCGACCCAGACGCGAACGGATTCGGGTTGTTTGATCAGACGAACCCAAGCCGAGGCCACGACGCCCAGCGTCCCTTCGCTGCCGACCAGCGCTCCGGTGAGATCGTAGCCGGCCTCGTCGACGCCGGTCGTATAGACCTCGCCGTTTTCATCGACGACTTCGAGTCCCAGAATGTGGTTGACGGTGGTGCCATATGAAAGGCAATGCGGTCCGCCGGCGTTGGTGCCGATGTTTCCGCCGATGGTCGACGCCTTTTGCGACGACGGGTCGGGCGCATAGAACAGGCCGGTCGACGCGATCGCCTTGGAGAGATCCAGATTGATCAGGCCGGGTTGGACGCGCGCTCGCCGATTGGCGACATCGAGTTCGAGGATGCGGTTCATTCGGGCGAACGACAATACGACACCGCCGGCAACGGGAATCGCGCCGCCGCATAGGCCGGTGCCGGCCCCGCGCGAGACGATCGGCTCGCCGCACTCGCGCGCGATACGTACCGCAGCGCAGACGTCGCGGACGCCTGAAGGCAGAACGACTGCCGCCGGAAATCGTCCCTGCGAGTACGCGTCGAACGAATAAACCGCGAGGTCTTCGGGGGCGGTCTTGACGGCATCGCTGCCGAGCGCGTCGGTGAGGCGTTCCTGAATCACGTTCAAGTGGTTTGCCGAGCAGGAGGCGGAGCCTTCCCCGCATGAAGGGCAACGCCGCGTTGTTTCTCTTTTGGTCGTAGGAAATCGGGCAAGAAGCTGTACCCCCCGGCAACGCCGCCCGGCGGCGAGCAGAGGCCGAAAAGGTCGCCGCGGTGCGCTTGCCAACGATCTTTCGCGCCCAAGAAGAACTCCAGCGCTTCATCCACATGTGGCAGATCAACTACCTCCGCAAATGCAACGAAGCCGACTGATAGCGGCGCTCGCGAATCGCACGGGTTGAAACGCGTGTGGATGCTCCCGTTTCCTCGGACGCTCCTCGGCCCCCATCGTGGGGGCCTCCTGCTGCGCTGCTTTTTTGCAACGATCAAAGGAAGCGCCCTCCGGGCTTTTGCAAAAAAGTCAGAGCCCTCGTCTCGTGAGCATCCACACCCGTTTCAACCCATGCGATTCACTGACTTGATGTGTGCGACGCTGGTTCGACTACGCGCTTTCGGCGCGGAGTTTATCCCGAGCGAAGTCGAGGGGCTCACCGTGACACTGAGTTAGGGGTAGAGCAAGTATTTTGCTCGTAGGGTTTTGAAGCGGTTTACGGCGGGTTGCCACGCTGCCAGAATTTGGTCGGCCGAATCGCCGTGCGTGAGGCCCAGACGCAGCGAAGCGGTGCCCCAATCGATGTCTAGCGGCTTTGCGTCGATCTTGATGGTCCTTGGGGAGAGATCGCGAACCGCGGTCAGCAGTTCCACCGAAGCGCGAACGGCTTGGAAGGTCGACGGATCGTAGACATCCAGCTCGACGCCGCCCAGATCTTTGTCTTGCCAGAAACCGCTGCTCGGCGACCAATAGGCGGGGCGGAAGTAAACGCCGGGCAAATCGCGAGCGTTCAGGCGCTTGGCCAGCGCGTAGGCATCCAGCAGATACGCGCCCGCATATTTGAACGGCTTGGTCGTGCCGATGCCGCCGTTGACGCCGGCATTGTCGATCAGTCCGGTGCAGACGTAGACGACCGTGGTCGACCACTCGGGGATGTTGGGTGAGGTCTGCACCCACTGCAAGCCGGTGTCCGGCCAAAGCATCGCGTGCGTCCAACCGCGCATGGCGATCACGCGCAGTTTGGCGTGAATGCCGAACGCAGCGTCGAACATCGCGGCCAACTCGCCGACGGTCATGCCGTGGCGCATCGCGATCGGGTAGAGACCGATAAACGATGTGAACTGCGGGTCGAGCACGGGCCCTTCAACGGTGCCGCCGATCGGGTTGGGCCGATCCAGAATCCAAATCTCTTTGCCGAACTGGGCGGCGGCTTGCATCGCGTAGGCCATCGTGGAGACGAACGTATACGGCCGCGCGCCGACGTCTTGAATGTCGAAGAGCAGCACGTCAACGCCGGCGAGCATCGCCGCGGTCGGGTGCTTTTGCGGTCCGTAAAGGCTGTAGACCGGAAGGCCGGTTCGTTCGTCGATGTACGAAGAGACGTAGGATCCGGCCGGCCGGTCGCCGCGTAATCCATGCTCGGGCGAATAGATCGCTTTGAGACAGATATGCGGGTTCGAGCGAATTTCATCGACGATATTCACGAGGCGCGAGGTCACGCCGGTCTGATTGGTGATGATCCCGACACAGCGGCCATGCAAGTCGTGCCAAGCCGATTGGAGGAAGACCTCGTCGCCTAACACGACCTTGGCCGGCGGCAGCGTTCCGGCGACGGCGGGCGTCGCGACGACGATGAGCCCGAGCAACAAAGCGACCAGGGAACGTTTCATCGGTAGATGCTCCTTAGACGAAAACCGGCGCGGCGACTTGCGGAATGATGGCGGCGTCGTGCGCGCGTTTGAAAAGTTCGAAGACGGCGCGCATGCCGAGCTCACCCAGATCGTTACTGAACTCGTTGACGTACAGCGCGATGTGCTTGCGCATCACCTCGTCGCTCATTTCGAAGGCGTGCTCGCGGACGTACGGCATGACCGCAGCTTCGTCGGCTCGTGCAAAAGCCAGGCTGCGGCGAATTGCGTCATCGATCGATCGAGCGACGTCGTCTTCGATGTCGTCGCGCACTAGGATCGCTCCCAGCGGAATCGGCAAACCGGTGACCGATTCCCACCACTCGCCCATGTCGGCGACGGCGACCAGGCCGGCGTCGGCGTAGGTAAAGCGCGATTCGTGAATGATCAATCCGGCGTCGACCGTCCCGCTCGCGACCGCCGAAACGATTTGGTCGAAGCGCATCTGGAGAATCGGCGGACGCCCACGCAGCGCCAGTTGCAGCAGCATGAACGCCGTGGTGCGTTCGCCCGGGATCGCAACGAGTTTCTCACGGAAATCTTCGAGCTTGGTTCCGCTGCCGGGCCGCGCGACTAGGAGCGGTCCGCAGCCGCTTCCCATTGCGCCGCCCGAACGCAGGATTCGGTACTTATCCATCAACTGTGGGATCGCGCCATAGCTGACCTTGGTTAATTCGTAGCGGCCGTCGACGGCCGAATCGTTGAGGTTCTCGATGTCTTCGAGCACGACGCGCACGCGCGGTGCGTCCTGTATCAGGCCGTTGGTGAGGGCCGCGAAGATGTACGTGTCGTTGGGGCAGGGGGAATAGGCCAGCGAGAGGGGCGCGTCATCCATGCAAAGGTGTTACCAGAGGCAGCATAGCGGTCATGATTGCCTCTAAGCCTACGACGCCGGCCTCGAAGTCCCAACCACTTTTCGCGCGATCTCCGACACGATTGGAGATGCCGCGAACTTCGATGGCCGGCACCGCCGCGATTTCGGCGGCGCGTAAGACCGCAAAGCCTTCCATCGATTCGACCTGCGCTCCCAGCGCGGCCAAGCGGCCGCCGGTCGCGTCGGTAGCGGTGACGCGCGCGACGGTGATTCCGCGCAACGCGCGAAAGCCCAGTTCGACGATCCGATCGGTAAGCGCGAGATCGGAGGTGACTCGATCGTGTGTCTGCAGGCCGTCGGGCCACGCGATCGCTTCGCCGGTTTCGAGCTCGAGTTCGAGGATTTCTTCGGCGACGACCACGCCGTCACCGATCTGCGCGAAACCCGGCAACGCGCCGGCGATCCCGGCATTGACGACCAGATCGTAACGCCCCAACGCCAGCGCCCGCGACACTTGCGCGGCGGCCTCGATCGGTCCGACGCCGGTCACCAGCACCTCAACCTGCGGCTGCGGCGCTAGGAAACCAAGTTCTCTTGCGACCGCGCACACGATGAGAATCACGCGCGCACCTAGCGAATACCGACGAACTTGTGCGTCTGCAAGGAAAGCCGAAAGCGTTGGGGATACCGCTTAACGTAGTCGATCGCTAACTCGACGTTGCGCGGCTTGTTGCCTTCGGGTTGCAAGAAGACCGTCGACTTGGAGACAAACAGCGGGAAGTGTTCCTCTGGAATGCGCCCGTCGACGATGAGTTTGGCCTCGTCGGCGCGTTGGGCCATGCGCGGATCGACGCGTTCCTTTGGTGACACGCACAACCAGACGTCGCGGGGGAGTTCGGTGAAGATCGTGCCGTTCGACTCGATGTGGACGCGGCGGCCGTCGGCGCGCAGTGCTTCGACGAGCGCGGGCGTTTCGGTTTGCGCCAGCGGTTCACCGCCAGTGAGAATCACCATCGGACAATCGGCGCCGACGCTGCTAACCTGGGCGACCACGTCGTCGACGCTCGCGAAGAATTTGAGAGAGTAATCGGTATCGCAGAAATCGCACGCCAAATTGCAACCCGCTAAGCGCACGAAGACGGCGGGAGTTCCCGCCCACGAGCCCTCACCTTGGATGCTGTAAAAGATCTCGGCGAGTTGCAGCACGAGGACTGGAGGCTCCTAGCGATCGTCGCGGTGCAAGACCGCACAGGAAGTGGCCGTCTCCCAGAGCACCAGTTCGTGCAAACCCGCGAGATGCGGTGCCAAGCGCTCCCAGATCCAGCGCACGATGCGTTCGGCCGTCGGATTCTCGATCTCGTCGTTGAGGGTTGTGTGGTCGAGCGCTTCGACGATCTCGCGATGCACGACGGACTTCATCGTGTCGAAATCTTCGACCATGCCGCAGGCGGGGCCATCGGCGTGCAGCGGGCCGGCAACGGCGACTTCCAATCGGTACGAATGGCCGTGCATGCGCGCGCATTTGCCCGGATGAAACGGGAGCACGTGCGCGGCCTCGAAGTGGAAGTGTTTGCGGATCTGCATGGCGACGGAGCCTAGAGGCTGCCGGCCGGGCCCATTGCTTCCAGGCGCTTCTTGAGATCGGCTAGGAAACCGGAGGCGACGTAGCCGTCGACGACGCGATGGTCGAGCGACAGGCACGAGTTCATCATGTTACGGATGGCAATCGTGTCATCGGCGGTCACGACCGGTTTCTTGACAACGGTTTCCATCGTGACGATGCCGGCTTGGCCGGCGTTGATAATTGGCGCGGAAGCATAAGAGCCGTTCGCGCCGTTGTTGTTCACGGTGAAGGTTCCGGCTTGCACGTCGTCGGCGGTCAGTTTGCTCTTGCGCGCGCGATCGATCAGGTCGCCTGCGGCAATCGCCAGACCTTTGATCGATAACTTGTCGGCATTCTTGATCACCGGCACGACCAGATTGGTGGCTAGGCCGATGGCGATGCCGATGTTGACGTCCTTGTTGACGTGAATTGCAGCCGGCAAACTGCCCGAAGCGGCAACGAACTTTGCGTTCATGAGCGGGAACGCCGCGATCGATTCGACGACGGCGCGAATGAAGAACGGAAGCAAGGTCAGCTTGTAGCCGGTTTCGGCTTCGAAGCGGTCCTTCTCTTTGGCGCGCCACTTCCAGACGTTGGTGACGTCGACTTCGACCATCGACCACGCGTGCGGGGCGGTGTGCTTTGATTCGACCATACGCTCGGCGATGATGCGCCGCGAGGTCGTAAGCGGGATCGTCGTGCCCGGGATCGGATTGCCGTACGACGACGGACCGGTTGCCTTTGCGGCTGGCGCTGTCGCCAGCGGCGCGCCGGCGGCGGGGGCCGTGCTAGCGGCGGTGACAACGTCTTGTGCGGTCACGCGGCCGTTCGCTCCGGTGCCCGGAACCGTCCGGATATCGACGTTATGTTCGCGTGCGAGCCGGCGCACCGCGGGCGAGACGCCGCGCAACGCCGCTGCGGGCGTTCCGCTTGACGATGCGTGCCCGTTGGTGGGGATCGACTTTGGTTCTGTCTGCGGAATGTTGAAACCGGGAACCGGTTCCGCATTCGCGCTGGCGGCCATCGCGGCCGGCGTTGCGGGCGGAGCCGAGGCACTCTCCGCACTGCCTTTCGGTGCGCTGCCCGTCGAAACGTCGTCGATGATGGCGATCGGCGTTCCGGTCGGTACGGTCTGACCTTCTTGCACGAGCAACTCTTTGATCGTGCCGGTAACCGGTGCGGGAACTTCGGAGTTGACTTTGTCGGTCGAGACTTCGACGAACGGTTCGTACTTGTCGACGGCGTCGCCGGGCTTCTTGAGCCAGCGCTCGACGGTTCCTTCGGTGACGGTTTCGCCCAACTGCGGCATCGTAATCGTAGTAACCATCAGAACTTCACCATTTCGCGCATCGCGGCGGCCATCTCGGCCGGAGACGACATATATTCTTGTTCCAGCGGTTCGGCGTAACCCATGGCCGGAACGTCGGGAGCGCACAGACGCCGGATCGGCGCGTCGAGATCGAAGAGCGCTTCCTCGGCTACCATCGCGGAAATTTCCGCGCCGATTCCGCCAAACTTGTTGTCTTCGTGGATGATGAGCAGTTTGCGCGTTTTCCGCACGCTTTCCAAAATTGTCTGCTTGTCCATCGGGCGAATCGAACGCAAGTCGATCACTTCGATCGACAGCCCGTCCGCTTGGAGTTGCTGGGCCGCATCGAGGGCCCAATGCACGTACAGACCGTAGGAAACCACGGTCAGTTGGGAGCCTTCCTTGACGACGTTGGCTTTGCCCAGCGGAATCGTGTAGTGGCCTTCGGGCACTTCGCCTTTGATGAGGCGATAGGTTTTCTTGTGTTCGAGAAATAGGACCGGATCGGGGTCGTCGATGGCGGCGTTGAGCAGACCCTTGACGTCGGCGGGAAACGACGGCGCGACGATCTTGAGGCCGGGCACGTGATAGAACAGCGCTTCTATGCAAACCGAATGCGAGAGGGCACCGCGTACGCCGCCGCCGTAGGGCGTACGGATCACCAGCGGACACGTGTACTCGCCGTTGGAGCGATAGCGCGTCTTAGCCGCTTCGCCGACGATCTGATTGAACGCCGGATAGATGAAGTCGGCAAACTGGATTTCGGCGATCGGACGCAGGCCTTCCATCGCCATGCCGACGGCGATGCCGACGATCGACGCTTCGGCGATCGGCGTATCGATCACGCGTTCCGGGCCGAATTCGTTGATGAAGTCTTTGCTGATCAAAAAGACGTTGCCGCGGGCGCCGACGTCTTCGCCTAGAATCAGCGTCCGATCGTCGTTCTTCATTGCGTCGTAGAGCGTCGCGCGAACGGCCTCGACGTTGTTCATCACAGCCACGGCTGCCAGGCTCCTTCGTAGAGATGTTTGTAGATATCTTCGGCCACGGGGTACGGCAGCGCTTCGGCCTTGTCGGTCGCTTCGTTGGTCTCGTGCAGGACGTCTTTGCGCATCGCGGCCACGTCTTTCTCGGTCATCACGCCGCTTTCGAGCAGGGCGTTCTCAAAGCGCGGAACCGGGTCGTCCTTGCGGTGCTCGGTAACCTCGTCTTTGGTGCGGTAGGTCATATCGTTGTCGTCGGTCGAGTGCGCGAGGAAACGATAACACGTCCCTTCGAGCAGCGTGGGGCCGCCGCCGCCGCGCGCGCGTTCCATCGCTTCGTGCACGGCGCCGTAGGTTTCAATCGGATCGAAGCCGTTAAAGCGTTTGCCCGGCATGCCGTACCCGACCGCGCGCTTCCAGATTTCAGGTTGGGCCATCTGCAAGCGGAGCGGCGTCGAAATCGCCCATTCGTTGTTCTCGACGAGCATCACCAGCGGCAGTTTGTGAATCGCTGCGAAGTTCATCGACTCGTGCCACTCGCCTTCGCTGGTCGTTCCGTCACCGCAAGTGACCAACACCGCGCGCCCGGATTCCTTGCGCAGCTTGATCGCGTAGGCCGCTCCGACCGCGTGGGGGATGTGCGCGGCTAGAATCGAGGAGAACGACATTAAGCCGGCTTCTTTGGATGAATAATGATTGGGGAACTGGCGCCCGCCGTTGTGATCCTGCGCGCGGGCGAACAACGACAGCAAAATTTCAAACGGCGTCAAACCGATGCCCAGCGCTAAGCCCAGATCGCGATAGTAGGGCGCGAGGATGTCCTTGCCGCGATGGAACGCCATCGCCGCACCGGCTTGCAAGGCCTCGTGCCCCTCGCTGCCCAATGCGAACGGCACCTTGCCTTGGCGATTGAGTTGGAAGCCGCGGTTGTCCAACTGGCGCTGCATGACCATGTTGCGAAAGATCGCGCGCAGTTGCTCGTCGGACAAGCCATGCCGCTCGAGTGGCGATCGCACTTGAGTATCGGATTTTGCCATCTATGTCGTCCCCTGGTGTCGTTCTAGATTAGCGCCATGGCTGCCAGCCGTCCGCGTAGACGTTATCGTAGAGGCTTGCCGGCTCCGCATATGCCATGGCTTCGGCCTCGTCGGTGGCTTGGTTCGCCTCGGCCAAGATGGATTGCTTCAAGGATTCCAGGGCCGCCGGGGTGAGGACGCCGTTAGCTACCAGGCGCTCCTCGAAGCGCGGGACGGGGTCGTCCTTGCGGCGCTCGGCGACCTCGTCGCGCGAGCGATAGGTGCGGTCGTCGTCGTCGGTGGTATGCGAGAGGTAGCGGTAGCACTTGGCTTCGATCAGCGACGGTCCGCCGCCGGTGCGCGCGCGATCGAGCGCCTCCCGGATGACGGCGTAGCAAGCGATCGGGTCCATGCCGTTGACGATCTCGCCGGGGATGCCGTAACCTTGGGCTCGTTTGGCTACGTCGGGCTGGCCCATCTGCCGCGCCAGCGGCGTCGAGATCGCCCATTCGTTGTTCTCGCACAAGAAGACGATCGGCAGTCGATGGACCGCGGCGAAGTTGAGCGCCTCGTGCCATTCGCCTTCGCTGGTTCCACCGTCACCGAAGGTCGCCAGCACCGCGCGCCCGGCATCCTTGCGAAGTTTGATCGCGTAGGCCGCCCCGACCGCGTGCGGCAGTTGTGCCGCGATGATCGAGGAGATCGTGTGCAGGCCCAGTCGGCGGCTGGCGTAGTGATGCGGAAATTGGCGGCCGTTGTTGTGGTCGGCGGCGCGCGCGAACAGCGAGAGCATCACCTCCAGCGGAGTCAGCCCGATGCCCAGCGCCAGACCCAGGTCGCGATAATACGGCGCGAGGATGTCTTTGCCGCGGACGAACGCCATCGCGGCGCCGGCCTGCACGGCTTCGTGGCCTTCGCTGGCCGAAGCGAACGGAATCTTCCCTTGGCGATTGAGTTGAAAGCCGCGGTTTTCGAGCATGCGCTGCATGAGCATCGTGTGCATCATCTGCACGAGTTGCTCGTTGGAAAGGCCGTGGCGCTCGAATTCCGATCCGGCGGTCGCGGCGGGGGCCTTTGGTTTGGAAGCCACGAGCCGCGTTATCGCCCGCCCCAGGGCCGAACTCCTGCGGTCGTAGAAGCTAGCACGATGAAACGTTTGGGCGCGCAGCGCGATCGGCGAGTTTCCGATCGACCTCGGCAGTGATTCAACTACCCGTTCCCCACGACGATCTTGTCCGCTATCGGCGCCATTTTCACGCACATCCCGAGTTGTCGTTCCGAGAGTTCGAGACCGCGCGTTTCATCGAGAACGAGTTGAAGTCGTGCGGATTTGACGAACTGCGCACGGGCGTCGCGCGCACCGGAATCTTGGCGACGTTGCGCGGCGCAAAGCCTGGGCCAGTGACCCTGCTGCGCGCCGATATGGACGCACTGCCGATTACCGAACTCGGCCAGGTCGAGTATGCGTCCAAGAACGCCGGCGTGATGCATGCTTGCGGTCACGACGGACATATGGCGATCTTGCTGTGCGCCGCGCGCGCGTTAGCCAAGCATCGCGAAGCGATTGCGGGAACGCTCGTGTTCTGTTTCCAACCAGCGGAGGAAGGGCCGGCCGGCGCCAAGGTCATGATGGAAGAAGGCGCGCTGGAGAATCCGCACGTCGATCGGACCTTCGCGCTGCATCTGTACAGCGGTCTGGACGTCGGCAAGGTTGGGATTCGCGACGGCGCCTTCTTTGCGTCGTCGGATCGTTTTGAAATCGCGTTGATCGGCAAAGGCGGACACGGCGCGATGCCGCACGCGTCGGTCGACCCGATCGTTGCGGCCGCACAGTTGGTAACGATGATGCAGACCCTGGTCAGTCGCGAAGTCGCCCCCAAGGATGCGCTGGTCGTCACCGTCGGCAAGATCGAGGCCGGAACGACGTTTAATGTGATTCCGGATCGCGCCACCCTGTTTGGCACGGTGCGCGCGTTCGATCATGGCATACGCGAATCGATCCCGCTGCGGATGGAGCGAATGATCGGAGGGCTGTGCGCCGCATTGCGG
This sequence comes from Verrucomicrobiia bacterium, assembly GCA_035544315.1. Lineage (GTDB taxonomy): Bacteria > Vulcanimicrobiota > Vulcanimicrobiia > Vulcanimicrobiales > Vulcanimicrobiaceae > JALYSX01. The sequence goes on along the minus strand of DATKGB010000157.1, from coordinate 1,052 downwards.
CTGGATTACAAGTTTGAATATCTGCGTGGCTACCCGCCGACGGTGAACGATTCGGCGACCAACGACGTGGTTCGCGCGGCAGCCGGCGCGGTCGTCGGCGCTGCCAACGTTGTGGATCCGCACGATATCGTGATGTGGGCCGAGGATATGGCTTACATGCAAGCCGAACGCCCGGGCGCGTATTTTGTCGTCGGCATCCGTGGTGAGGAGCGCGGCGTCGAGCCGCAGCATAGCCCGCGCTACGACATCGACGAACGCGCGTTGGATATCGGCTTCAAAATGATGACTCGAATCGCCGTTGTGAAATGAATGGACATCTATTCCAGACGTTTCTTCCTGCTTCTACGCCGCCGGTTTCACGGTGGTCTGCTGACCGCCGCCAGCGCCTTCGGCTCGGCAGGCTGACCCGGCCCAACTCTCCGGGTATCGGGCAAGATTCACGGCCGCATTGACATCGCGATCGTGTGACGCGCCGCATGATCGGCACGTCCAGCTACGCTCCGCGAGCGTGAGTGATTCGTTCTTGACGCCGCACGACGAGCAGAGTTTCGAGCTTGGGAACCAGCGATCTGCAACGATCACCGTCGAACCGGCCATCGCCGCTTTGTAGTCCAACTGTCGTCGAAACTCGAAGAAGCCGAGATCGGAAATCGCGCGAGAGAGGTGCCGATTCGCGAGCATCCCGGCGACGTTGAGGTCCTCGATCACGATCGTTCGATAGCGCGTGAGAGAGGTTGTGAGTTTGTGCAGTGCGTCGGCGCGAATATCGGCGATCCGTCGATGTAACCGTGCGAGCTTGGCTTTCGCTTTGGCACGACTGTTTGATCCGCGTTCCTTGCGCGCCACCGCGCGCGAGAGGCGTGCGAGCTTCTTGAGATACCTCCGTAAGGGTTTGGGTGCTGCAACCTTCGTCGAACCGTCGCTCAGCGTCGCGAGCGCCGTGATGCCGAGGTCGACGCCGATCACGCTGCCGTCGGTACGGACTTCTTGCTCATAGTCCACCTCGATCGAGAAACTCGCGTACCACGCATCAGCGCGTCGCGAGACCGTCA
>DATKGB010000156.1:0-14196 GCA_035544315.1 Verrucomicrobiia bacterium | reverse complement strand
GGGAGTCCCAACCTGGCTTGCATTGGGACCGGGTTTCGATCACCGAATCGCGGTGGAGCGTGGCCTCTTAGCAATCGATGGCTTTGCAAGCGTGCCGCCCCGGCCGCGGACGCCCACCCCCCTGCACGGAACGCGCGGAGTGGCTTTGGCATTTGATTGGCGAAGCGGTACGGGAGCGGGGGTCCTAACCGCGGGGGAGAGTTGGATTGTCCTGAAGTCGCGCTTTTCAAGACACTGGCAGTTGAGCGTGGGCGGAGGGGATGTCATCGAGCATATTCGGGCGAGCGGCTATGCTAATGCATGGAAGATTCATGCCGCTCCCGGCAGTCGCGTGACGCTCTGGTACGATCGATGGACCACCACCGAGATTCTATCCTGGGGAGCCTTCGGAATATGGCTAGCTTGCCTCGCGCTAATCACCCTCCATCACCGGCTCATCATCGTCAACGCGTAAACTTCGCTATTCTCAGCGACAAGTTGGATGCGGAAGTTCGGGTTGGATCCCAGCGCCGGTTCTATATAATCCCTCGGATCATAGAGGCCCGGACTGACGCTGAGACTCTGCGGACCGCGATACAGCCCATACACGATTACGACGCGCTGTACGCGCAAGCGCCGGAGCTTCGCAACCGTGGTTGACGCGTCAGGAACCTCCCCCTGCGCAAATGCGCTCCCGTCGATGAAGGGAATCGGTTGTAGAATCTGCGCCTCACTTTGCAAGAGCGCATCGGCCTCCATTACGGATGCTAGAGAACCGGCCTGTGCGATGGGAAAGATCACGACTCTCGCTCCGCGCGGCGTAGGCGGGAAAGTCGTGTCTACGGTGCGGGGAACTAACGTCAGGAACAGCGCGACGAGAACGACCCACCTCGCGATCGTAAATGGGCGCGGATCTTTGAATACGATCCACAGAAACCTAAGCAGGGCAGCGGCGGCGAAGCTCATCGGAATCGTCAGCGCAAAGACGGACAACTCGAAGAATCGCGCCGTGGGCCAACCCAGGGGCGTGATGCGGTCGAGGACATGTCCCGGCAGAAGCAATGGTACGCCACCGAGATGCGGTGGTATTGCAAGCACCGCAGAAACGGCGAAGAGCGCGATCGCGAACCACAGGTCGCGCGCTCTCCGCAAGTTTGTCATGAGCACGATGCCGGCAATCGAGGTGATCGTTGCAAGCGCAATCCCAAGAAAGGGCGCCGATAGCGCTCCGGTGCCAAACAGATGAGTCAACGCATCGGAGTTCCACCATGCTTCGCCCAGAGCAATGGTGGGGGCCATCGAATGAACCATCTCGGAGAATGCCACGCTCGAAATTACGCCAGCGGCCGCGATACCGCCGACGAGGCGCCCGTTTTTCAGGTAACCAAACGACCACATCAACGTCACGAGTAACGCGAGTTCGTAGCCGCCGGCTACGTTAAAAAGGCCGGATAACAACGCGGCGCCGATCAATACCGGGTTCGAAACCTTCTCCCGAACCGCCAGCACGAGCACGAAAATTGGTACGAGTAAGTCGAACGGCGCACCGATTCGCAGGGAGTAGCCAAGCGGTTGAAGCAAAAATAAGAGCGCGGCCGACGCACACGCATACCGATTTGGGAGCCAGGTCTCCAGCAAGAGCGTTACGCCGCCGATAAAGAGCCAGACGCAACCGACGCTCGCAACGTTTGAAATCGCTACTCCGTTGAGCGCCGCAGGATGAAGCAATTTGAGCAGGTCAAAGATCGGAGCGTCTGGGATCGCAACGAACGCGGCCGTTCCAGTCGGTGTCAGAATTGAAGCATCGGAGAGCCTCATCCCAATCCGCTGAAGGCCTGCGTTGAGGATATGGACATTCCAAATCGGGGCGCCGATGCCAGCCCCGGTAAGTCTCCAGTGCGTGAAGAGTCCGCTCGCAGCCGCAACTAGTAACGAGCCTACGACGACCAGCAGAATTGAGGAGCCGGGGCGCCCGGAGAACGACCACCCCGGATCGAGTGCCGCGAACGACTTACGCCCGGCAACCCATTTGCGTACGGCGTCGAGGCCGTTATTCCGGCCTACCAAGTTACGAAGTTGCTCGCTATTCTTGCGATGCTGTCGCGCGAGCGCGATAAGGAAGCTCACAACGTGCCCAATGGCCAGCGTGAAGGCGCCCTCCGCGATGCTCAGTCCGAGCGGGGTCGCGAATGACGAGAGAACGATCCCAAGTATTAGCAATCCGGCTGCCGGCGGCAAGAGAGCGTTTGGGCGCTCCCGATAGGTGTGCACCATCAACACGATATAGCCAAGAAGCGCGGCGTTCTTGACAATGCCATTTGCAAAATCGAAACCCTGAGCCACCACAACGGCGAGCGCCAAGAACAAGGCCGCAAACTGTTGGGCGCGGGTGCTGCGAATTAGGCCCAGGAGTCTACCCGACAACGATCTTACCACGCTTTACGCCACCAAAGTGCCGACAAACCGATTGCTAGAAACAGCGCGCATAGCGTAATCGTTCGGCCCAGGATTGTGAAATCCTGAGGAGCGAAATCGATGACGTAGTCTCCGGAGCTGGGCGCCCTGATGTACCACGTATTATTGTATGCGTTTCCAACCACGTGATCGGAAACCGGCGCGCGCAACCACTGCATGGAGAGCAGCCAGGGTAGCCGTCCTCGCGGCGCCGAAGCCGGGATAAGCCGCCAACCCGTATTGTAGGTTTCCGCGAATGCTAGCCACGTTGGCTTGTTCGCATTCACATGCACGGCGTAAAGCAAATCATCGATTCGCCTAATCTGCACGTCGGGATTGCTGGGGTGCTGCTTAAGGTCCTGCGGAACGAAGACGGCGCTTCGCAGCAACCATCCCTGCCGAAAGAACGTATCAAAGCGATGGACTCCGGGTATCAGGCGAACGTTTGCGAACGAGAGATTCAGCAAATCCGGCGCACCGCCGATCCTATCCTGAGATACTAACCGCAAAGAGTGAGAGTCTAAGCTAAACGTATTGCCGCCTGGTCCCCGCAACGAGCCGACCGGAACTTGCCCGAAAAGCGCCACGTCGCCGAACCCAAACGAGAAGGCCGTGATCGGCGCCGTCTCGGCATTCGTCTCGCCGTTAGACATCGTCGGGTTCAAGACGAAGCTTAATTTCACATAACGTAGCCGGACGTCAAGGGTGCCGAGAATCGTCTCAACTTTGCGCATATCGCAATCGATTTCTCGCCAGCCTGAGGGTTCGAAAACCGGGTTATTATCGAGCGCAAGCACCGTATTCGTTCCGAGAGGGCTCGCGGGCTTAATCCAATCTTCCGGAACCATCTGATCGATGGCGCTCGCATTGATATCATAGTTCGGCGTTATTTCCACAAAGCCGTGCGGCGTATCCATACCAAGACGAAGGCGCACGTCTTCGTCATTACTTCCCTGGAGATACCGCACGTGCAGCTCAGGATACTTTGCGAGATCGAGCGCGGGCAGGTTCATGGTGAGACTATAAAGGCCAGGTCCTTGGGTGATAGCGCTCACTGCATCGACGGAAGATTTGTACAGTTGCTCTTGCTGGCCCGCTTGAATCCCAACAACGTAGGCATCGGGAAGCTCGCTCAGAACGGTCCCGACGAGTTCGCCACCGTTCTTGAGCTTGAAATCCGCCGCGTGACCCACTAGCGATTGGTTGAGGATAAGCAGCTGCTTTTGAATCGTTGCATTGACGAGAAGCGCGCCGTTGGTGCGAGTCGCGGAGGAACTCTGAAGATTCTCCAAGACCGGCGTTGCCCTGGTGGAAGCAAACGTCGAGTAAAACCCTCGCGCGGGATAGGCAGGCTGGTCGCCCCCTGCGAGATCGATGGTCATACCGCGCATCTTGAAACTGAACACGCTCGTTTGTGTGCTCGCATCGAATCCCGGCTTCTTGCCGACGACTAAACTCACACCGGTTAGAGAATAGTCATCCGCTTGTTGCGGATTATAGAACTTTCTTGAGGTGATCCAAGCGCGATCGTTGCTGTGGAGGGCATACTCCTGATCGAAGCGTCGGTCGAGTGCCGCCTGAACGGCGTCGCGAAGTCCGTAATCGTCCAGATGTCCGGTGGCATCGAGTTGCTTATCAAAATGGACCAGGCGGCCGCCGGGGCCCCTAAGCACGAAGCGCAGCCAGGCCGCCTCCACATCCGGAGTCGGCATTTCGTACAAAAACGTCACCCGCGGATCGTCGAGCAGCGACGCAGCGACCTTCGGACCCGAAGCGACAATAACTTCATCGTATGTCGAGTCGGTTGTCAATCGAAACTGATATGCCACCGATGCTGCCTGGGTCAAGGCCGAGGAGACGATGTTGCGTTCGATCGTATTTCCACTTATATGGATCGGAACCGCGTAAACCGACTTGGCGACCGGGGCGTTCGCAAAAGTATCATCGAGGAGTTCTTCGTCGGGGATCGGTTGATTGAAGAACGATGAAATCGGCCAAGCCTTCTGACCCTCGGTTCCAACGAAGTCTGCCGTGATTTCGCGGGGAACGCGCCGCGCCTCGACCGTGACGCGTGGAGTGAACACCGACGGCGCCGTCACCGTAAAGGCTCCAGCGATATTCTCGATCGGGTCGATCGTGCCGGTGAGGTAGTCCCCATGAGGCTGGACGAAAACGTAGGCCGTCGGCTTATCTAACTGAGCGTAACGCTTTGAAAGCGCGGATACGTATTGAGTCGGCAGTGATATCTGGTTGGGGTAGAGAGATGGAACCTCAGGAATCAACGGGCCCTGCACCAAGAACGCGGTCTTCGGAACGAGTGCTGCGAATCGATAGAATTGCGCCGTCGTCTTTGCCGCGTATTGGTTACCGGCAAAGAGAAGGTCGGGATGAAGCGCTGGATTCATAACCCCCGACTCGACCGAACCGAAGAGCGTGTTCTCATACCCATTTTGCAGGCCCGCGGAATAGGTGCCATACGCATACGGCAGCGTTGCGGAGGGGCGTACGCGGTACAATACGAGGTTGGAGCCTTCGAATATCTTCTGTAATCGTGGATCGGCATCCAAGAACGGTTCCGATGCTCGAGCAAGTAGCCGCCCAAGCACCTTGTAGCGCTCGTAATCGAATGCCATGCGGTAGCTGGTGAGGTAGTCTTTGTGCAAGAGCACATAATTGATGTGATAGATTCCCGCTAGGCCAATAAGGTCCGGAAGTTCGCGCGCCTGCTGCATGCTGAAGTCATCGTAAAGCGTTGCAGCCGAGATGCTTCGAGCCTTGAAGGTGGCGGCATCGACCGTTTTCGCGTGATAGAGAATGTCTTCAAAGTTGCTACCCTTGAACCAGCTCGTAACGTTGATGTCGCCCGGCGCGCCGGGCAACGAGAGAATTCGATTATCGGGATCGCTGCCGGTTAACCGGTCGACAACTGCGTAGTCGGGCGGTATGGTCGTCAAAAAGTACGGTTCGGCCACGCGACCGGCAAGAAACGGCCACATATTGAATGCGACGGCGAGGAAGCCGACGCACACCGCAGCGCGCCGAACCGTACTTTGAGCCCACAGGTGAACGCTTCCGATCGCAAACGCCATCGGGAGCGCGATCAACACAATCAAGATAAATTTGCTATAGGTGTCGCGGAAGGCTGCGGCCATTGGCACGTACGTCGCAACCCAACCCATGTCGATTGCAAAGGGCCCATGCAGCCCCTTCGTCAGCTCGAGGCCAATCAGCAAGAGCACCCAGGTCGCGAGCCCGTACACCGACCGCGAAAACGCCGCGGCAACCGCGACAACAGCCGGGATCGACGTCGTAACGATCATCGGCCAAGAAGCGAAAATATCCGCGTCGCGCGTTTTCGGCCACCAGATCAAGCCATCGAACCGAAGCAAGGCTCCAAGACTCTCGCGCTGGGCGTTTATCGCTTCTGCAACCGCAAGCGTTCCTTGATCGGTACCAACGACGTTGGAAAGCCCAGCACCCGGGTAGAGCAGGATCTCCACTAGCGTCGGGAGCCAAAAGAACATGGTCGTGACGAGGAACACCCCGCCTGCGGCGAGCACGACGTTCCGCTGCCAGTTCTTCGACGATACGCAATGCGCTGCGTACAAAGCCCCGACCAGCATCAAACCCACGATTGTAGTTGCCGGATTACCCCAGGTTGCAATCGTCAGCAGTAAGCCGAACAGAAGCGCAGTAGAAATGCGTGGGCGAATCCACAACACGTATTGCTCGGTGGCGATCACCAGCGGCCAAATCATGATGCCGAGCTGAAAGTTGCTGGACGGATAGAGCAGCAGGAGCGCGGTAAAGATATTAAATGTCGCAACGAGAGTGCCGAACCAGGCCGCAAGAGCCCGAATGACTTTCGGAGCGCCCGGGAAGGCACGGTTAACCGTTAGCCATAGGCTCCAAAACATCCCGAATTCCAACAGCAGCAACTGAAACTCGTAGAAGGCGCGCCCGATTAGCGGCTGACTCATATGAAGGGCGGCAACGACGAATTCAGGGATCATCAGACCCTGAGCCACCAAAGCTTGATAATTTGGAGATCCGAAATCTGACTTTACCTGCCACGCCTGCGATGAGAGTCGAGCAAACTCATGCGGGAGGAGGAAGTAAAAGCCGCTGTCATGGCCGACGAAGACCTTGTCAGCGGGGAGATTCGCGACCGTTACTTGCGTCGCGATCCAAATAAAACAAAGGCACAGAAGCGGGATAATCCAGCGATCGAGCCAAGCCAGCGCCGAAGCGGCTACGATCCGGTCGTGCCCTACCTGCGGCTTTGTGCCAATCACGAATCGCTCCTTAGTGCTACATGTGAAAAAATGTCGATCAGTTTCGCCGCGTTTGAAATCCCGAATCGAGCGCGCGCGAATTTCACAACCGTTTCGCGATTGTCTTCCACGAACGCCCGGTCGCCAATCGTCTCGGTTATCGCCCGGCGAATACCCTCACGGGTAGGCGGATAGTGGCGCGCGCATTGTGGAGCTCCGACGACATTGGGTTCGACAAGCTGGCCTTCATATTGGTAGTTGAACGTTTCGCAGGATGTAACCACGGGAAGCCCTGAGGACATCGCTTCCATGACGACGAGACTCGGATAATCGATATCCAGAGCACCCCATAGCAGCACGTCGCATGCGTTGTGCAGGTCGGGGAGATCCCTCGGGGCTACCGTCCCAAGAATGCGAATCTTTGGGTTCGCCCGTGCTAGCTTCTCGAGGTCGGGCTGAAGTTCGCCACTTCCTGCAAAGAAAAATACTGCGCCATCCGGAGCCGCAAAATCGCGCAAGGCATCGATCACGCGATCGGCCTGTTTTGTCCAATCGAGTCGCCCGGCGAATAGAAACGCGGTCTGGTCTGGAGACAGCATAAACTTGCGTCGCAATTCGGCTCGATCGTTGCGGGGCTTGAACTGGTTCTGGTCGACCCAATTGAAAACCCAGCGGCATTTCGATTCCGGAACACCAAGCGCAATAGAATCCCTCGCAAAAAAGGGGCAGTTCCCGATGATGAGATCAGCGCACGCGTAAAATTTGCGTGCCAGAAAGCGCATTACAGCGTTACGTTCTGAGAAGTCGTTCACAAATTGGAAATGCATCACGAGCGGTACTCGCGTGAGCACTTTCACGATGATGCCGGCAAGCCCCGCGATCGGCCCCCCTACGGCGTAGATCAGATCGTAGCGCTCGGCTCTCGCCTGCTTCAATCCGCTCCACGCAAGAGTCAATGTACCGGCTAATAAGAGTACCACGTTCGCGACCGGATTGCGTGCATTGCGAAATACGAAGAGCAGTTGCACGAGCGTCTTAGCGGAAAAGTATTTCACGCGAACGCCCGATGGATTGGGGGATGGACCGCCCTCGGGAAGCGGTGCGACAACATCGATCTCAAGGCCCGGAATCATAGCGGGCAACTCAAGCGCCGACGAAATAAACGTTTCGGTGCCGCCTCCCCGTTCGATTGGGATCACTTCGCTACCACGGATATGCCGAGTTAGCAGCAGCACGCGTAGGGGCTTCGTCAAGGGCGGGAGGTGTTCAGTCATGAGCAGTCCTCTAAATACTCCGAACCCAAAGTAAACTCCGCTCCGCTAGTGCCACTCTAGTTGCCGGCCCGTATTGATCTTGGTTTTCGCCATCCACAACATCCGACGCCAAAATGCTTCATTTTCTGCGTACCATTTGAACGTCCGGGCGAGTCCGTCTTCAAGTGTTACTTGCGCCGCCCAGCCCAGCACCCGTTTGATTTTTGAAGCATCGCCTTTATGTTTAATAACCTGTCCGGGACGATCGCCGCTGAATTGAATGAGGGTTTCGGGTTTGTGCGCGATTTTCAATATTTGGCGGGCGATATCGAGCACGCTTGCATCCTCGAATGTAGCAATGTTGAAGACTTCGCCGGCAATCTGCGCTACGGGTGCGTGCATAATAACGTCGATTGCTTCGCACGTGTCATCGACATAAACCCAATCGCGCGAACTTCTTCCATCGCCATGAACCGTTAACGGCTCATCCAGGAGTGCGGAGGTGATAAAGCGGGGAATAGCTTTTTCCAAATGCTGATGCGGCCCGTAGTTATTAAATGGGCGCACGATCACGGCCGGCAAGCCGTAGGTTTGAAAGTACGAATAGATGATCCGGTCGGCGCCGGTCTTCGCGCTCGCGTAGGGGCTGCGCGGTTCGAGCGGATGCTCCTCGTCCATCATATCGAGTTCGGGACGGCACGTTCCGTATACCTCAGAGGTCGAAATGTGCACGAAGCGTTCGATCTTATGCGCATTCTGTACGGCGGCGGCCGCTAGCGTAGCGGTACCTATCACATCGGTTTGCCAAAAGTCGGACGCGTCGTATATCGAGCGCGTCACGTGCGTTTCAGCAGCAAAATGAACGATGATATCGGCTTGGCTTACCGCTGCCGTTGCCTGGGCGGTGCTGCAGACGTTTGCATAGATGAATTCGAAGCGGTCCAAGCTGAAGACGCCTGGCGGAAAATTCTCAACGCTGCCGGCATAGGTTAAGGCATCATAGACGATGATTCGATAATCGGGGTACTTTTTGAGCAAAAGCCGTACGAAGGTGCTACCGATGAAGCCGGCGCCGCCCGTAACGAGGATCGTCTTTTTGGCCATCCTCCTTATAGTATTCTAAGGCGGGGCCCTTCCCCTTTCATGGCGAAGCACGTTCCGGCGATGATTCAAGTGATCGAGACCAACTTCGCGGACGCAAAGCTTTTTGTACCCGACATTTTCGAGGACGATCGGGGCCTATTGACTGAAACGTTTTCCGCAGAAAACTATGCTCAATTGGGCTTGAGGGAAACCTTCGTTCAAGACCTTGTCACATGGACTGCGCAGAACTCCATTCGCGGTCTCCATTACGATCCACGCATGGCGAAATTTGTACAGGTCTTGAAAGGGCGCGTTTACGACGTTATCGTGGACATGCGCGAAGATTCTGCTACGTACAAGAAGTGGCAGGGATTTTATCTCTCCGATTATAATCATCATCAGCTTTTTATCCCAAGCAACTTCGCTCACGGCTATCTGACCCTAACCCAAGACGTCGTCTTCTACTATAAAATGACTGCACAACACGATTTGCAGTATGAAAAACGTATAAATTGGCGCGACCCTTCCATCGGCATCGATTGGCCGGTCTCGGGAAACGTGCGAATCTCCCGAAAGGATGATATGCCGTCATGATGGACCACATCGAAGCCGAACGGCTTGGCGGCCGACCGCCGTGGATACAGTCCGAGCGTTGCCGGGCTAATCTGGCCTGCACGTTAGTGAGGAACGGTTTATGATTTTCGAGATGCCAAAATCCCGGTATCCGGTGAAAAGGCTATTGGGAACGGTCCTGAAGGGCGGAATACTGGCTGGATTGATGGCGGCTTGCAGCGGGCATGGTGGGGGGTTCGCTCCCGCATTTTCGACGGGCAGCATCCCTGCTTCCGCGAAACAGGGAGCGGTTTTTATCCGCATAAACGTGCCGTCGGATTCCTCCACTTCCTTAGGCAATCGCTCGCCACAATATATCTCGACGGGCATGCAATCGATGCGCGTGATCGTGTACCGACTGCCATACACCGGGACGGTCGTGGAGACCGTTATCCAGAATCTGACCTCAACATCGCCAGGATGCACTACAACCTCCTCGGGCACGGCGTGCATGCTTGCGCTCGATCTTGCTCCGGGAAACTACGTGTCATCGGTGGCGACTTTTTCCAGCCAAAATGCCCACGGCACCGTGCTGTCGATCCAGTATAACGTCTTTTTCACGGTCCCGAACAATGGGACTGGCGTACCGACGGTAATCCCGTGGTCGTTGTACGGTGTTCCGGAGAAGCTGACTATGGTTCCGGTCGTAACACCGCAGATCCAGACCAACGGGCCAAACGCCGTTACACTATACAGTGGTTCTGCAGCGCAGTTTACGCTCGCCGCCTTCGACGCTACCGGCGAACAGATCCTCGGTACGGGTTCGCCGGCATGGACCGGCAGTTCTTCGAATCCGGGTTTCACGTTTACCGGGTCGACATCGCAAAATTTGAATACGGTGACGATCGCTCCGCCAGCGTCCAGGACCCCGTCGACTACGCTGCTAACAGTGCAGGCCTCGTATCCGCCCGACCAAACACCCACGATTTCGAGTCCCTGCCGGCAACCCAAAGGCGTTTGCTCGATCGTGATGACCGTCAACTCTCTTGATGTCGCTGATGACGATTGGATTACGTTCGCCCACGACTACGCGCGCAGCGGGCATGAAACCCAATCGACCGGGTTGTCGACTTCAAACGTTTCGAATCTCACCTTGCGCTGGAAGGTCGCGGTGCCGAACAGCTACAACCGAGTGATCGATCCGAGTCCCGTCGTGTATAACGGGAACGTCGTCGTCGTCACCCTCGACGGCCACGTGTACGACCTTTCCGCCATAAATGGGGCGGTCTTGTGGTCGCAACAGGCCTGCACGACGAGTTGCGAAGTCATCGCCACCCCGACGATAGACCCCAGTGCAAAGCTTGTTTTTGTATCGAACCGCATTGTCACTTCCGGTTCCGATCCCTCCTACGTTTACGCGCTCAACCTTAAGGATGGCTCGGTGGCTTGGCGGGCGCAGGTACCTGGGCTGACGCATGCCGGGCCGGTCGTTGCCGGCGGCTATGTATATCAAGGTACATCGGGCAGCGATCCTCCGCAGTGCCTAAATACCGGCGTCACGGCGCTGAGCGAGTTGGATGGTTCCCTGCGATGGACGTGGTACGTGAACTCGCTTCACAACCCTGGCGGCGGCGGTAGCGCTTGGGGTGACATGGCCTTCGACGGAACGCGGCTGATCGTCGGTACCGGCAACACGTGTCAGACGCCGGTGATGACGGCGAACGGCGCAGTCGCTCTGGATCTCAACGGGAACTTGCTCTGGGACTTCGTTGCGGTCGCCGACTCATATAGCGATTACGATACCGGCGGCGGAGTCATGATCGCAAACGGCAACGCGACGTTTCTGAACAAGAACGGAACGCTATACACGCTCGATGCCGCTACGGGATCTGTCGTGCGTCGCGCAGTAGTCAATACCTTCACCGGAGATGGATGGTGGGCGAGCCCAACTACCGATGGCGCCACCACGCTCATCGGAGCTGGGATGTTCTATTGCCACAGTCCCTACACATGCCCCACTAGCGCGAGCGCGAGCGAGAGCGAGAGCGCGAGCATAAAAAATGGTAGCGTGAAACGGCCTTTTAGACGTCTCGGCGAGGGGAAAATCTATCCGTCAGAAGCTTACAGCGGGTATGTTTCGTATCTGCGCGCGGTGGACTCCAATGGAAATATTCTCTGGTCTCACGAAATGACGAACGGTCTCGAAGGTTACGTGGCGATAAATAACGGACTTGCCTTTGCGGGGCTCGATGACTCGGTCGGAGCACTCGACATTGGCACCGGCAGCGTACTCTGGACCGCGCCGACGTCCGGTCTCGTGGTCGCTTCACCGGTCGTCGTACCCAGCGGCGTATACGCCGCCGATGAGAGCGGAAACGTCTATGCGTTTACGCTGCCGTACCAGACGAATACCCCTTCCTCAACGAGTCGCCAACCTACGTTCGTCGGCGGCGAGAACGGGCTTCCAGGTCTATCACCTTAGTGAATTCGGTTGCAGAGAGAAATCGCCGAAATTCGCTCGGTTCTAGTGTTTTCTATCATGCGGATACGTGCCGTAATAGCGTTGTTCCTCACCCTTCTTGTTCAGCCGTGCGCCCCCGCGAGCGCGGCAAATTTACCAGAAGGCAATGTAATTCTTTCGCGAGCCCGTGGCGACGCCCAAGTGCTGTGGGACGCGACCCCCGTGTTGGCCGCCATGATCGCGAGCGAAGGCAGCAAAGAGAAAATCAACAACGAATTACAGGCCGATGCCGCGCAAATTCTGGTAGATCGCGCCAGGCAACTTCACAATGCGAAGACGCTGAAGGTGATCGTATCGTACGCGCTCACCGGAGATATCAATCCGGCATATAAGGTTGCCGTGTTTCAGGGCATCGAACGCTACATGACGGTCAAGGCAAACATCGCCGACGCGAAAAAATCGGGTTCCTCCTGGGATGCACCGCTGCGTGCCGGACACAGGCCAAGTGGATTGGACGTAAAGATAATCGGTAAACTTCCACCTAGCGTTCAGTAGACGAGGCGACGAAAACGCTGGAGCCGCCTTCCAGGCGCTCGGCGATTTTATGTCCGGCCAGATAGCCTCAGCTAACATTGACACGGAAGGCTCCGCAGGAAGCATTTTCCCGCCCTGTGAACATCGCCGAAAATGGATCGCGAGCACATCGGCTGGGAAGACTCGAAAACCGTCGTTACCCACGGGACCCGAGACGATTTCTTGGCTGCCTGGTACCTTACTTACAATCGCATTTGGCCGCTCGTGCGTTCAAAACGCTGGGGTCCAGTTGCGCTCGGAGTGGTCTTGGCATGCATCATCGTGACATCGATTCTGTTGAGTCCGTCGGCGGAATCTCACTTCATATACACGGATTTCTAAGGGACGCCGACAACGGCATCACGCAGGCCCGCTGGTGGCTGTGCGTCCCGGTAGCGTTGCTCTGTCTGCTGCTCGTTGACGTCGGCCTCTCGTTCTGGAGACCGGCGCCAGAGCGGCTTCCCGAGCAATTCTCATCCGCCTACCTCCAACGCTATGTCGTCGGCCAACGCGGGCGTTCGCCAATCGTCTTCTTGGGTGACTCGATGCTTTGGGGGTATCGCCTTCGTTCCGACGACGCTGCAGCGTCGCTTTTACGGCGCCAGTTCTCGCACCAACCGATCGTGAATCTTAGCTACGAAGGCGGAAGCAGCGCAAATACGTACTTTATGCTGCGCTATCTCCTGGCTAGTGGCGTTCGGCCCGCCCTTGTCGTCTTTAACGTCAACAGCAAGGAGACCAACATTGCGGACAGCGCCTATAGCCGCCTGCATCCTTCGCTCGAAGCGCTCGTAACGCCGCTACTTTCGAGTGCCGACCGAAAGCTCCTGACTTTACAGCCAGCGCCAACACTCGGGTCGCATCTAGAGGCGGACGTTGCAAGCGTTTGGCAACTCTACCGCTATCGAACCGATCTGCGCGAGGCGCTTTTTGGAACCGACGACGCAGCCGGTGCGTTGCGGAACTGGCTTCAGGAGCTAACCGGCTCGGCGGCACTGCAGGCACAAGCCCATCGCCCGACGACAGGCAAATTTCTGGGAACGTACGACCTCGCTCCACTGGGCAGCGACAATGTCGATTTCACGTATCTAAAGAAAATCTCTGCGCTCCTTAGAACCGAGCGTATATCGGCGGTTGCTTTTCTTACGCCGACCAATCACGTACTTCTCAACGATTACATCGGCGTGCCCGAATACGATCAGAAGCTGCGGCAATTGGAAACCGCACTACGGCAACCCGGCACGACCGTCTTGAACCTCGATCGCACGATGTTGACCGATGAATTTCTCGACAACGATCATTTGACGGTCGAAGGTAATCGCCGCCTTGCGGCGCTGCTTGCTCCGGCCATGCAAAGCAAACTGCCTCGATGATTTTCAACACCTGGCTCTTCGGTGTCTTCGGCGTCCTGGTTTTCGTGCTCTATTGGTACGTCGTCCCCAAGCAGTGGCGACCGTGGTTCCTGATGGTGGCTGGGATCGTATTTTATTGCGCCTCGATCCCCGCGTATGCGTTCCTCATTTTGGCTCTGGGTGCGGTCACGTACGGCGTGATCCGCTGGTTGCTC
>DATKGB010000155.1:0-4135 GCA_035544315.1 Verrucomicrobiia bacterium | reverse complement strand
CAACGGCTTCCGGGCCGCGCTCGGAACGCTCGGCCATGTAGCGCTCGCGCGCCTCGGCGGCTTCGCCTTCGCTGGCAATATCGAGCCGCCAGCCGGTCAGGCGTGCGGCTAGCCGCACGTTCTGCCCGTCGCGGCCGATCGCAAGGGAGAGCTGATAATCGGGAACGACGACCAGCGCCACGCCGTCGTCGGCAAACAGTTCGACCTCGATTACCTTGGCCGGCGCCAACGCGTTCATGATAAACGTCTGCAAATCGGTGTCGTGGCGAATCACATCGATCTTCTCGCCGCGCAGATTGTCCGACACGTTAGCGATGCGGCTGGACTTAGGGCCCAAGCACGAACCGATCGGATCGACTTCCGGACGCAAGCTGCGCACGGCAACTTTCGAACGGCTTCCGGGATCGCGCGCGATCGCCATGATCTCCACAATGCCGTCTGAGATCTCGGGCACTTCCAACTCGAGTAGACGCTGAACCAAACCTTCGGCCGCCCGCGAGAGCACGACTTGCGGACCCTTGGGCGACTTGCGCACGTCCAAGACGTAAGCGCGAATGAAATCGTTGATCCGGAACATTTCCCCGGGCACTTGTTCTGACAGCGGAAGGATCGCTTCGTCTTTGCCCTCGAGAATGATGAACATGTTGCGCTGTTCGTAGCGCTGCACGGTGCCGGTCACCAGATCGTTGAGTTTGCGCGAATACTTGTTGTAGACGGTGTCGCGCTCGGCCTCGCGGATGCGTTGCACGATCACTTGTTTGGCGGTCTGCGCGGCGATGCGGCCAAAATCTTTGGGCGTCACTTCTTCGTCGTAGAAGTCGCCGGGCTGGAACGGCGCGCCGACCTTCTTGACGTCGACCTCGAGTTTGGGATCGCTGACTTCTTCGGCCACCACGCGGCGGTGATAGACCTTGTAGTCGCCCGTCTGCCGATCGACGATCACGATCGCGTTGGCCTCGGCGCCGAAATGGCGTTTGTAGGCGGTCAGCAACGCCGCTTCGAGCGCTTCCACGAGCATCTCGAATGGAATATTGCGTTCCTTTGCGATGAATTGCAAAACGTCGATGAGTTTTTCGTCGCTAACCGTTTCAGCCATGATTCTTCCGTTCACGCTTGTCGCGTTGTAAGTCCGCCCGAGGGTCGTATTCCAGGTTCGCCGATTTGATCGTCGCCAAGGGCAACGGCAGTTCGCCGGACTTGATTTCCAAAATGACGTTGGTCCCGCGAACGCCGCGCAAGACGCCTCGATGCGTCTTGCCGCCTTCGATCCTCAACGTCGTCGTCACGCGCACCGCCTTACCGGCAAAGCGCTCGTAGTCGCCGGGTTTGGTGAGCGGACGCTCCAATCCGGCCGATTCGACCTCGAGGCTATACGGTTCGTCGAACTCTTCGAGATGATCGTTGATGCGCGCCGCGACCCGTTCGCACAAGCCGACGGCAACGCCGCCGGGTTGGTCGATGGTCACCGTCAGAGCCGTCGAACGGCCCTTCCGCTGCGCCAGATGAGCGACGATTTCCAACTCCGGAAATGCGCCATCGTGTTCGAACGAGGCGACTACCTCTTCGAACGCCGCTTGCACGTTGCCCGGCGTTGCCATCGACGCTCCTTAAAGACGAACGAAGCGCAGGACCTGCCCACGCTCCTTGTATAACCTCGCCTAGAATACACCGCGAACCGCCGCCGCGCAACCCCAACCCCCGTGTGAGGGTCAGCGGAGCGACCTTCACGAGTCCTCCAAGCGGCTGTGCCCGAGCCCCCAAGGGGCAATACCGCCTACGATGGTAAGGGCGAGCGCTACGGCGTAAGCTTGACGCCCATGTTGAGGGTGCGAGGCGGTGCGTAGTGGTTGCCCTGAGCGTTTAAGATCGTTACGAAGTAGCGATCGTTGAGCAGGTTCTGAATGCCGAACGTCAATGCGGTTTTCGGACCTATCGCAACGCCTTCTTCTATATTGAACGTCGTATGCGGCGTACGCTTACAGTAGCCAGGCGTACCGGTCGGGCATATGGCGGACGATAGACCGCTGCCGTATTCTCCGTCGGCCGAAAACCAGCCGCCGCGGCGATTGTTGAGTAATACACCGCTCGCCATACTCCAGTTCTGCTCGTGATCTGCCGGCGTGTAGCCGGTCGGAGCTCCGAAACAGGGCGCAAGCAACTGCGTCTCGCATCCGGCGTTGTGCGACACCACGTGCGCAACCGAGAAGTATGCTCGCCCATTGCGCGGTAGCGGCTGGACATAATTCAGCGCCTCCTGCGACAAGCGGCCGAGTACGTAGTTGATGTCCTGATGGAGCAGCGTCACGCCGACTTGCGTGTCGTCGATGAGGTCGTTGGCGTTCTTCTGCCATACGCGAAAGCCGAGATCTCCCGCACCGAGCGGGATGTGGCCTCCGAACTCCAGCTGCGTATCGCGCTCCGGCTTCAGGTCAAACCGTGCTACGCTCCGCTGAAGCGGAAGGTTGAGCAGGTAGGCAGCGGTCGGACTCACGTTCTCGAGTGAGAACGGCTCGAAGAACCGACCGATATACGCATAAATACTGGATCGCTTTCCGAAGAAGCGCGTGAATTTCAACCTGGGACTGAACGCGCCAAAGCCTTGCGAGAAATCGGTTGATTTGATCGTAAAGAAGTCGTAGCGAAGACCGTAGTCGGCCTCGTACAAGTCGCTCATGTGCCAGCTGTCCTGGACGTAGGATTGATACGTATTGCCGAGATTCGGTGCTTTGTCGACGACGGTCGTGGGCGCATCCGGCGTATTCGGGGTCTGGATCGGCGCGAGGAAGTTGTTTGGCTGGAGCGTGATCGCGTAGTGCTTCAAAATCCGAGCAAGGTCGTACGAAACGCCGGCTGCGATGTTATGCCGTCCGAAGCTTTGGTTGTAGTCACCCTGCATGATGTAGTCGATCGCAGTCCGCCGGTCGGCAAGCGAATAGGCACACGTCGTCGGCAGGTAATTGACGGTTGGATCGGTGATGGCCTTGACACAATCCGTCGGCTTGCCCCCGTTGCCGTACGGCGGCGCTTCGACGTTGAGGGCCTCGCCGTAGATGAAATCGTTCGTCGGATCGCCGAAGTCTTGGATGTTCGACGCCTTGTACGCCGGGCCGAACGAGATCGCGCCGGTGCTGCCGATCGGGTGATGGAATTGCACTGCCAGGAACGTGTCCGCCTGCGTCTCGTTGTCGTCGGTCGAAGCCGGTTCGCCGTTGTTGACGTCGTTGGGAATCTGAAAAGTACTGTTGCTGTTGATGAAGGTAATGTTCGTAAAGTTGTTTCCGCCACCCGGCAAGGTGAAGCGCGCAAATTGACTCACCGAACTGGCGTTATTGTGCGGCGAGCCGAAGTTCGGCGGGTCGAGACCGCGTGTCGACTGGTCGCCGCTGAACGCGAACGAGAACCCGCCTCCGCCCGCGAGGGGCGCGTGATAGCCGAGCGTTGATTGTGCGGAGGCGTAAGAGCCGAACGACGCATAGCCGTCAACGCCGGCTGGACCGGTCCCGGCTTGCGTCGACATATTGAACACCGAGCCGAAACGCAGGCCGTATTGTGCGGGATACGCGCCTTCGATGAGGTCGACGAACGAGAGATCATTGAGATCGATCTCCCCTCCGATGTCGCGGTTGAGTTCTTGTGGTAGTGCGACGCCGTCGATCATGTAGTTGATGACGCCGTGGTCACCGTTGATGTGAACGACGCCGTTAGCGCCCCGAACGGCACCCGGCATCTGAATCTCCATCTCCGAGAAACTGTTGTTGAATGGCAACTGCGTCAGAGCGATGCTGTTCAGCACGACATCGCTTCCGCTCCCGCGCGTCACTTGCGAGCGGCTAACCACGATGTGCCCGATCTCCGTAAGCGGCCCGAGGACAATCGCCACGCTCGCTCCCCCGCTTCCGAGATCGACCCGCGCGGCCCCCCGCAAGTCGCCGTATTTTGCCTCGATATCGTACGAGCCGAGCGCAAGCGGCGGAAACGAAAAGCGCCCTTTGTCGTCCGACGTCGCTGTGACGGATAGACTGTTCCCTGAAGCCGTGATCTCGACGTGGCCAATCGGTACGCCCTTATTCGTGACCGTCCCGTTGAGGAAGGCGCTCGAATTGACGGCACAGGACGGCGCAACGCACGCGAAAGC
>DATKGB010000154.1:0-25781 GCA_035544315.1 Verrucomicrobiia bacterium | reverse complement strand
GGGGGCGTAATCGATGGGCTCGACGAGCACCACGCCGTCGACGTCGCCCAAAATTTCTTGCGCGATCGGCCAAACGTGCGGGGAAGGATGAACCGGCCAATAGAGCTGCGGACGCGACGGTAAGGCGGCGATGTCGCGCATGGCCTCGCACATCTCGCGCATGTGGGGATGGTTCTCGCGCCGGTGCGCCGTGATCACGATCAGCGGTCGCTTCGGGTCCAACTCGTCCAAGCGCGGCGGATTGGGAAGATCGGTGCGTGCCGCAGTATCTAAGAACGCGTCGATGACCGTGTTGCCGGTCACGAAGATGTCCTCGACCTTTACATCTTCGCGCAGCAAATGCTGCTTGGCCAACGCGGTCGGCGCAAAGTTATAAGCCGCCATCGTTCCGGTCAAGCGGCGATTCATCTCCTCGGGAAAGGGTTGCCAGCGATCGCCGGTGCGCAGTCCCGCCTCGACGTGTCCGACCGGTACGTGCGCGTAAAATGCCGCCAGCGCCGCCGAGGTTGAGGTCGTCGTGTCGCCGTGCACGAGCACGACGTCCGGACGCACCTGCGCCAGCACCGGCACCATGCCCTCCAGTACGCGCGTCGTGATCTGCGTCAGCGTTTGATCCGGCGTCATAATATCCAAATCGAAATTCGGTTCGATCGAAAACAGCTTGAGAAGGTCGTCGAGCATCTTGCGATGTTGGGCCGTCACGCACACCAGCGTTTCGATCTCCGTGCTCGCCTGTAGCGCACGAACGACCGGCGCCATCTTGATCGTATCCGGTCGCGTACCGAACACGGTCATGACGCGTAAGCGTTCCACCTTAGATGTGTATTCCAGGAATCGCGCCCGAAAATGCCAGCGCCACCGCGCCCAGGACCAAGCAGACGGCGTAAATCAGCAGCACCGCTTGGCGTACGTTCAATCCGAATCGGAAAATTAGTTGATGGTGGAAGTGGCCGCGGTCTGCCTCTGAGATGCGTTTGCCCGACAGAACGCGGCGCACGATGGCAAACAACGTATCCAGGATCGGCAGAGCCAGCACGACCAACGGAACCAATAAGCTGATCGTGATCGCGCCTTTGGCCGATCCGATGATCGAGATCGTTGCAAAGACGTAGCCGACGAACAACGAGCCGGCGTCGCCCAGAAAGATCTTCGCCGGGTTGAAATTAAACGGCAGGAAGCCCAGCGCGCCGCCGGCCAGCGCGGCCACGATCAGCGCGACGACGGGGTCGCCCTGATGCACTGAAATCACGAAGATCGAGAGGCACGAAATCGCCGTAACGCCCGCAAGCAAGCCGTCCAAGCCGTCGATGAAGTTGATGGCGTTCATCATCGCGACGTACCAGAAGAGCGTCAGCGGGATGCCGACCCACAACGGAAACTCGATCCAGTTCGTGTTCGGGTTGTGATTGAACGGATTGGTCGTTCCCGGAATGATAAAGCCGTAGAGCATCGAGATGAGCGCGACCACAATCTGCGCGAGGAACTTATTGCGCGGCCGCATCCCCATGATGTCGTCCCAGGCGCCGACGGCCAGGATCAGCATCGACCCAAAGAGCAGCCCGACCAAGTACTGGCTGGCCTGGAGTTGATCGCCTAGCGCGTCGACTTCGGCGCGCAAACCGTGCGGCGTCGACGCGTTGTTCAGCAGGTTGGGAAACAGCACGTGCGGATAGGTCAGCGCGATCCCGAGCACGACGAACAGCGCGAACGCAAACCCGAAGAATAAGGCCAAACCGCCGACGCGCGGCGTCGGGTTTTCGTGTATGCGGCGTTCGTCGCCGGTGCCATCGATTACGCCCAGATGCGTCGCCAACCGAACCACGATCGGCGTGGCGATGACGGTGACGATTCCCGCAACGACGATCGCGGCGACGTACAGCAGCCAGGCGTTCATGCCGGCGCGCCTTTGGAGACGAAGCGAACGACTTCGATCTTAGCCTCGGCTAAGAGTTCGGCGGCGATCGGATCGTCGTAGGATCGATCGAAGACGATCCGTTCGATACCCGCGCTGATGAGCAGTTTCGAACAGCTCACGCACGGCTGGTAGGTGCAGTACGCGGTCGCGCCTTCGAGCCCAATTCCGTGCAGCGCGCCTTGAACGATGGCGTTGGCTTCGGCATGCGTCGCGCGCACGCAATGATCGCTCACGACGATGCAACCGACCTGCGTGCAATGCTTCGCGCCCCGCGGCGCTCCGTTGTAGCCGGTCGTGAGAATGCGATGACGTCGTACCAGCAGCGCACCGACCGACGCGCGCGGGCAAGTCGCGCGGGTAGCTACCGTGCGCGCAATCTGCATGAAGTATTCATCCCAATCCGGGCGCATGGCCGGTGCTTACTTCGTCGTTCTGACGGAGACCGGGACCGAACTGGTGCTGCCGAACATGCGATCGCCGGCGTCGCCCAGGCCGGGCACGATGTAACCGTGATCGTTCAAGCGCTCGTCGAGCGCGCCGGTCACGATGTGCACGTCGGGGTGCGCGCGGTGAATCGTTTCCACGCCTTGCGGCGCGGCCAACAGGCTGATGAACGTCATGTTCTTGGCGCCGCGCGAGGCCAGCGCGTCCAGTGCGGCCGCGCCCGAGTTGCCCGTTGCCAACATCGGGTCGAGCAAGAAAACGTGTCGCGATGACAGATCGTCGGGAACGTTTGCGTAGTACGGAACCGGCTGCAGCGATTGCGGATCGCGGTAGAATCCCAAATGCGCGACAACCGCGTTGTCGATGACGGCCAGAAAGCCCGGCAGCAGTCCCAATCCGGCGCGCAGGATCGGCGCCACCACCGGACGCGTCGCGATCCGTTCGACGGTCGCAGTTCGCAGCGGCGTGATCACCTCGGATTGCGTCATCGGCAGGTCGCGCGTCGCCTCGTAAGCCAAAAATGCGCCTACCTCTTCGAGCAGCTTGCGAAAGACCGGCGTCGACGTCTCTTTATCGCGCAATCGCGCCAGCCGGTCCGCTACCGCCGGATGCGAAACGACATGAAGAAACGACTCTTGGGGCATGAGCCATCGTTTCCGAGCGTCCCAACCCGCACCCTGCCTTACGGCACGTCGAAGCGGGCGGTGAGTTCGTGGACTTGGGCGCGCAGCGTTTCAATTTTTGCGCGCGGGCCGATGTCTTCTAGGGCGTCGCACATAATGCGCGCGACTTCACGGCACTCGGCCTCTCCGAAACCGCGCGAGGTGATCGCGGGCGTTCCGATGCGGATGCCGCTGGCCACGAACGGTTTCTGTTGGTCGTACGGGATCGCGTTCTTGTTGACCGTGATGCCGATCTCGTCGAGATAGGCTTCAGTGGCTTTGCCGGTCAGGCCCTTGACCGACACGTCGACGAGCATCAGGTGCGTGTCGGTGCCGCCGCCGACCAAACGCAGCCCGCGGCTCACGAACTCATCGGCCATCGCTTTGGCGTTGTTCACCACGTTGTGTTGATATGTCGCGAAGTCCGGGCGTAACGCTTCACCGAACGCAACTGCTTTGGCTGCGATCACGTGCATGAACGGGCCGCCTTGGATGCCCGGAAAGACGGATTTGTCGATCGCCTGCGCCCATTTTTGCGTACAGAGAATCAAACCGCCGCGCGGACCGCGCAACGTCTTGTGCGTCGTCGACGTTACAAAATCGGCGAACGGCACCGGTGAGGGATGCAGCCCGACGGCGACCAACCCGGCGATGTGCGCCATATCGACCAAGAACGTCGCGCCGACTTCATCGGCGATCTCGCGGAAGGGCGCATACTCCATCGTCCGCGGGTACGCGCTGGCACCGGCAATAATCATCTTGGGTTTATGCTCGCGCGCCAACGCGCGCACTTCGTCGAAATCGATCAGTTCGGTATCTTTGCGCACGCTGTAGGCCAGCGCGTTATACTGTTTGCCCGAAAACGACACCTTGGTACCGTGCGTTAAATGGCCGCCGTGCGCGAGCGACATCCCCAGCACCGTATCGCCGGGCTGCAAATGCGCCATGAAAACGGCCATGTTCGCTTGCGCGCCGGCATGCGGCTGAACGTTGGCGTGATCGGCTTTGAATAATTGCTTGAGGCGATCGATCGCGAGATTTTCGGCGATGTCGACATATTCGCAACCGCCGTAGTAGCGTTTGCCCGGGTAGCCCTCGGCGTACTTATTGGTCATCACGCACGCCATCGCTTCGCGCACCGCGCGGCTGGCGTAGTTCTCCGAAGCGATCAGCTCCAGATTATCGCGCTGACGTTTCTCCTCTGCGGCGATCGATGCAAAGACCTCGGGATCTTGCTCTTGGATGCGGCTACGATCGAGAATATCCATGGCGTACTCTTATCTTATTTCTTAGGAGAAGTGAGCGGCGGAACCGGGGCGCGAAAGCTTGCGAAGGCCGTTGCGATCAACACGGCAGCGATCAGGAACAGGATGCCCGCGAAGTATATCGACCCGCGAATCGCGTGAAAGCCGACCATGACGAGCAGCACCCCAACGACGACGCGACCCAGCGCTTTAAGCACCTTACAGTAAATCCTTGGGCGTCTTGGCGTCGGTGACGGCGCCCGCTTCGATGTCTTTAAGCGTGCGCGCGGCTTGCGCGTCGCCGTACTCGAACAACTGCTCGACGCGATGCGCGTGGCGGCCGCCGTCAAACGGCGTCGTCAGAAAGATGGGGACGATCGCTTCGACCATCTCCCAGCCGGTCAGCCGTTCGGAGATCGCCAGTACGTTGGCGTCGTTATGACGGCGCGCTAATTCGGCTGAAAGCGTTTCGGTGACGGGCGCGCAGCGCACGCCCGGAACTTTGTTGGCTGCCATCGCGATGCCCAACGACGAACCGCACACGACGATACCGCGGTCGGCGTGTCCCGCTGCGACGGCTTCGCCGACGGCGTAGCCGTACTGCGGATAGTCGACCGGCGTCGCGTCGTGCGTACCGAAATCCAGCACGTCGTGACCCTGCCTGCGCAGCTCGGCGGCGATGCGGTCTTTGTATTCAAAACCGGCGTGATCGGCTCCAACGGCAATCTTCACTTCAAAGGGCTCTCTGCTGTGCGAGCGAAGGCTGACGCCGATGAAGCTGGCTTGCGCGAGCAGCGCCTTTTCCCGCGCGATCGAGCGCGGAGACTTGACGCAGATCGAGTTCGTCGAGATGTGTGCTCGACGGCTCGCTTGCGACGGCGTCGTCCTGGACGTTGCGCACTTTCCGCGCACCGATAGCGACTACCTCGCCCAAATTGCCAAGATGGCCGTCGACCTCGGACTGGACATTGCCGCCGTCGCCGACGATGGCTTCTTTGCTTCGGACGATGCGGGGCTGCGCGCGACGATCGATATCGCGTTGGCACTGGGAGCGCCGCTGATCGCCGCTCGCCTGGGCCGCGAGAGCGCCGCACCGTGGAGCGTGCAACGCGAGCGTCTGGGGAGCGCAACGACGCTGGCCAAGGCTGCCAACGTCACGCTCGCCCTGCGCAATGCGCCGGGGACGTACGCCGCCACCACCGCCGATCTCAAGCGGGTCGCCAAGGAAGCCGATTCGGCTTGGTTGCGCTACGGACTCGAACCCGCCGCTCTGGACGCTGCCAGCGATCCCGCCTCCCTGCCCGACAAAGTCGTGTTGCTCTGGAGCCAAGTGTCGGACGACCTGCCGACGCTGCTTGCGCGCTATGGTGAATTCCTTGGCTACATCGCGCTCGACGATGCCGGCGGATTGGGCGACGCCGACAAAATAAGAACGCGTATGCAAGCATGGCGCGTTGAGTGGTTCGACCGCATGTAGCGTCTGCCGTGCGAGGTTTGAACCTGCTTTCTCGCAGGTGGGTGCGGCCCGGGCGCCGGCGTGGTAGGCATTTGCCCAAACCCACACCATCGTTTCCGGAGCTGATGCTCCCTTGGTCTTAACGTTGGTCCAGCACCTATGGCACGTTGCGCGCTACGCGCAGTCGAACGCCCCTTAACGGTACCACCTACGTCAAGCAGGACGAGCGCTTTCTCGTCAAGCGAGCGCCCGAGGAACGCCGTGCGTAGGGTTGAAACCGCCTCTCATGACCGTCGCGTTCTCAACCTCGGCTCTCGAGCTTGCGCTCAAGCACCCGTTCAAGATCGCGCGTGGCGAAGAGCGCATCGCGCGCACCGTGCTTTTTCGGCTAGGCTGGAACGGCCTCGAGGGACTGGGCGAAAGCGTTCCGCTGACCCGCTACGACGAAACCGTCGAGTCGGTTCGAACCTATTTCGACGCGCATCCGCCCGATTTCGAGAATCCGTATCGCCTCGAAGAGATTCTCGATCCGGCGATTGCGCCGGCCGCACGCTGCGGTTTGGATATCGCGCTGCACGATTTGATCGGTAAAGATCTCGGCAAGCCGCTCTACGAACTGCTCGGTTTGGATCCGTCCAAGACGCCCCAAACCTCCTTCACCATCGGCATTTCGGATCCGGAACTGACCCTCGCGAAGATCGCCGATATCGGCGACCATCCGGTCATGAAAGTCAAGCTCGGCATCGGCAGCGCGCGCGAAGAGATCGCGATGGTCGAGCTGATCCGCTCGCACTACGCCGGGACGATTCGCTTGGACGCCAACGAAGGCTGGAACCCCGAACAAGCCGTCGAGATTCTGGGCGAGATCGCGCGCTTCGATATCGAATTCTGCGAACAGCCGATTCCCGCGGGCAATCCCGCCGGTTTGCGCTATATCCGCGAGCGCTCGAAGATTCCGATCGTGACCGATGAAGATTCGCGTTCCGTCAACGACCTGCCGGCGTTGCATGGCTGCGTCGACGGCATTAACATCAAACTGGCCAAATGCGGCGGCATCCGCGAAGCGCTCAAGATGATTCACGTCGCGCGCGCGTTGGGGATGAAGGTCATGCTCGGCTGCATGGTCGAGTCGCAGATTTCCGCGAGCGCCGCCGCCCATCTCTCGCCGCTGGTCGACTGGGCCGACATCGACGGTCCGTTCCTCACCGCGCACGATCCGTTTGACGGCATCACCTACGATGCAGGCAAGATCGTTCTCAACGACGGCCCCGGCCTCGGCGTCACCGAAAAGGTTGCCGTTACGTAACGATGCAAAAGCGGAGGTATCTCGTCTTAGCTTCCGGCGTTTTTGTCGATAACGCGAAGACGGCACATGGCGTCATCCGTTACGGCACCGACGAGATCGCCGCGGTGCTCGATCCCGATCGTGCGGGCAAGCGCGTACGCGACGTCGTGCCGTATTTGGAGAGCGACGCGCCGATCGTCGCGTCGATCGCGCAGGGGTTGGCGTTTCATCCGACCTCGCTGTTGATCGGGACGGCGCCCAAGGGCGGCGCGCTCCCATCTTCATGGCGCAGCGACATCCTCGCGGCGATCGATGCCAAACTCGAGATCGTCAGCGGCTTGCACGAAATGCTCGCCGACGATCCGGAGTTTGTCCGAGCCGCCGCGCGGAGCGGCGCGAATCTGTGGGACGTCCGAAGCGTTCCCGCCGTCCCGCTTTTTAGGGGCGCCGTCTATGACGTGAAACCGCCGGTCGTGCTAGCCGTCGGCAACGATTGCGCGGTCGGCAAGATGACCGTCGCGCTCGAACTCTGCCGCGCCGCGCAAATGCGCGGATCGCGCGCCGCGTTCGTCCCGACCGGACAAACGGGCGTCATGATCGCCGGCTGGGGCATGTCGGTCGACCGCGTGATCTCCGACTTCGCTACCGGCGCATGCGAACGGCTCGTCCTCCAGGCGGCGGCTAACGATCCCGACACGATCGTGGTCGAAGGTCAAGGCGCGATCAATCATCCCGCCTACGCGCCGGTCACCCTTTCGTTGCTCTACGGCTGCGCGCCCGACGCGCTGATCTTGGTCTGCCGTCAGCCGCACGAGCGGATGGAGATTTTCAATACGCCGGTACTGGGCTACCGCGAGTTGATCCGCTTGCACGAGCAACTCTGCGCGAGCGTCAAACCGGCGCAAGTCGTCGGCATCGCGCTCAACACGCACGGACTCGACGACGCGGCTGCGCGCGAGCAGGTCGAACGCGCGCGGGCCGAAACCGGCTTGCCGGCCGACGATGTCGTACGGTTCGGGCCCCAAGCGCTCTACGACGCGGTCTTTCCCCATCTCAGCAAACGTCGTCCATTGGTGGAGGTCAATCGATGAACTACTTCCGTCAGCTGGTCTGTATCGCGCTGTGCGCGGCGGTGTTCGCAGGCTGCACGCGTGCCCAAACCGGCGGCAACGGCACCGGACGAAATTCTTGGACTATCCCTGGAACGCTGCGGCTGGGAGAACCCGATCAACCCGACAGCCTCAATCCGCTATATTCCAACGATGCGGCCGCCGACCTTACGTTCGGTTTGATCTTCTCGTACGTCTTGCGCTTCGACCAATACGGCAACTATTTCCCGGATCTGGCCACGGCAGTCCCCAGCCTCACCAATGGCGGCATCAGCAAAGACCAGAAAACGATTACGATTCATTTGCGTCGCGATGCAAAATGGGCGGACGGCACCGCGCTGACATCGGCCGACTGGATGTTCACCTATCGCGCGGTGTTCAATAAAGCGAACAACGTTAAAACGCAGTACGGATGGGACGATATCGCCTCGGCTCGAGCGCCCGATCCTTACACGATCGTCATACGTCTGCGCGTGCCAAGCGTCGCGGTGCTAGGCATCCTGGGGCCCGGCGGAAGCGGCTACCCGCCGCTGCCCGCGCATATTCTCGCACGCTACGCCGATCTGAATCGCGTGTCGTTCAACAACGCGCCGCTCTCCAGCGGCCCGTACGTATTGACCAAGTGGACTCACGACTCGTCGCTGAATTTTGCACCCAACCCGTACTACTTCCGCGGCAAGCCGGGGCTCAAGAAAATCGTCTGGAGCGTTATTCCCAATGCCAGCACTCTCTTTACCCAGTTGCGAACGCACGAGATCGACGTTTACGCCGCCGTCAACGAGAATTCGATTCAGCATCTCCATGAGATTCAAGGGATCACTATCGATAAACGGTTGGTCGCCAACTGGCGCCACCTGCAGTTCAACACCAATCGACCATTCTTGCACGACGTGCGCGTCCGTCTGGCGATCGCCGAAGCGGTCGACTGGAAGAATATCAACGACACCGTCTATCACGGTTACAATCTGCTCGCTACCAGCGACGTCTTCCCCCAGTCTTGGGCGGCACCCACCATTCCGCGCTATCCGTACGACGTCGCCAACGCCAAGCGGTTGCTCAAAGCGGCCGGTTGGACGCCCGGTCCCGACGGCATCATGAAAAATGCAAAAGGCGCCAAGCTGCAACTCTATCTTTCGAGCGGAACCAACAAACCCGAAAACGCCCAAGCCGAAGTCGTGATTCAGGGCATGCTGCGTCAAGCCGGTTTCGACATCCAGATTCGCAACTACCCCGTCAACGTGCTATTCGCTCGAACCGGACCACTCTACACCGGTAATTACGACATGGAGTGGACGGTCTATCTCAACGGCAACGATCCCGACAACTCGGGCAACTGGGCGGGTTCCGAAATTCCGCCACACGGCGCCAACACGTCGTGGCTGCGCGATCCGATCGTTGACCAAACGTCGCTTGCCGCCGAGAGGACCTTCGATCAAGCCGTTCGTAAGAGGCTCTATCAACGCGAAGAAGAGCGCATCCATCAATTGGTTCCCGCGGTGTTCTTCTATTGGGAAAATCAATACACCGCAACCAACAGCGACGTAAAGAACTACGATCCGGCCGCCTTCCTCCTGGATTCCTGGAACTCGTGGCAATGGTCGATTTAAACGGAGAGCGATGGGTTTCGCTTACGCGTTGAACGCTGGCTCGCAAGCACGCCTGCTATTCGAGCCGGCGCGCAGCGGGGTCTTGAGTTGGAACGCGCACGCGCTGGCCGGCAGCGTTGCCATTCGTCTGCTGCGAGCGCACGAACCCGACGGCGATTGGATCGAACTCTTCGAATGGAACGGATCCGGGCGACGTTCGCTCGGTCCGCAGCGGGACGGCCTGAACGTTCAAACCGACATCGTGACCGTGGACCAGCCGATCGACGGTGTGGACGTACGCATCGACGGGGGCGAGTTTGAGTTGGTCGCGTTCTCCACGCCGGTAACGCCGCGAACGTCGCTGCCCTACGCGCGCGATGCGATGATCCTCGACGTTCCCGCCCGTTCGCAATACGACGTCGACGGCGAACATGGCTGGTGCAGTCCCACCAGCCTGGCGATGTTGCACGAGTACCACGGTATCGACATTCCGACGCACGAAACCGCCGCGCGCGTCCTCGACCGTGCCTATAACGGCACCGGAAACTGGTCCTTCAACGTCGCCTATAGCGGCAGCCTCGGTTTCTACGCCGTCGTCGCACACCTCGACGGGTTGGAACGCGCGCAACGCTGTATCGAACGCGGTTTGCCGATCGCGATTTCCTATAGTTGGAGCGCCGGCGAACTTCCGGGCGCGCCGCTGGAACACTCCGACGGGCATCTGGCCGTCTTGCGCGGGTTCACTGCCAACGGCGACTGCGCGATCAACGATCCCGCTCATCCCAACTTATCCGTCGTCTATCCGCGAGCGGCCCTCGAACGCATTTGGCAGCGTTCGGGCGGCATCGCATACCTGGTCGCACCCGGCGGCATCGCGTTCGACGATCTGCTCGCGTGAAGTGCAACCCGGCGGCGTTACTGTCAGCGACGATCCTGGGGTCGAGCCTGGTTTTCATCGACGGCGCGGTCGTCTCGATCGCGCTGCCCGTCCTCCAGCGCGAACTGCACGCCGACGCGCTGGCCGCGCAGTGGGTCGTCGAGGCCTACACCTTGGCCCTGGGTGCGCTCATGCTCCTTTCGGGTGCGCTCGGCGATCGGTACGGGCGCAAGCGCATCTTCGTTGCCGGCACGATCGTGTTTGCGATCGGTTCGATCCTCTGCGGTTTTGCAGCGTCGATGCCGATCCTCATCGGCGCGCGCATTTTGCAAGGGATCGGCGGCACGATGCTCGCACCGGCGAGCCTCGCCCTGATCGCCGCCGGCTTTAGCGGCGAGGCGCGCGGCAAGGCGATCGGCACCTGGTCGGGTTTAACCGCGGTCGCCGCGACGATCGGCCCGGTTGCCGGCGGCGTGTTGATCGATCATTTTGGGTGGCGCTCGGTGTTCTTCATCAACGTTCCGCTTGCGATTGCGGTGTTGGCGTTGGCCGTGCCCTTTATCGCGGAAAGCCGCGACGACGATGCCAACGGTTCGTTGGATCTTTCCGGCTCGTTGCTGGTAACGATCGGACTAGCTGCGATCGTCTACGCATTCGTTCAAGGCGGAAGTGGAACGTTTGGTACCGGCCTCACGATCGTCGCGGTCGCCGGATTCGTCGCGCTGGGTGCGTTCGTGTGGAACGAAACGCGCGTCGCCAATCCGATCGTGCCGCCGGCCATGTTTGGACGACCGCGTTTTGCCGGCATCAACCTGATGACGTTCTTCCTGTACGGTACGCTGGGCGGGTTGTTCTATTTTTTGCCGTTCGTCTTAATCCAAGTCGACGGGTTCAGCGCGACGCTAGCGGGATTTGCGTCGCTGCCGTTCATTGTCGCGATCGTCGTACTCTCGCGCATGGCCGGAGGGCTCGTGTATCGGGTCGGCGCACGAACGATGCTCGTGCTGGGTCCGACCCTCGTCGCGTCGGGCTTTGCCTGCTTCGCGCTGCTTTCGGATGCAAGCTATCTGACCTCGATCTTTCCGGCCACCCTCTTGGTCGGCATCGGTATGGGGTTAACGGTTGCTCCGTTGACCACGACGCTCATGGAATCGGTTCCCCAGCACAGCGTCGGCTTAGCGTCGGGGGTCAACAACGCGGTCTCGCGAGTCGCGAGTCTCCTGGCCATCGCCGTACTGGGAACCGCGCTCGGCTTCGCTTTTAACGCTCGAGTCAACGGGCGGATGGATGCGGCGCATCTCTCGACGGCGCAACGCGCACCGATCGACGCGCAGCGCAGCTCGCTGGCCGGCGCGCGGTTGTCCGCGCCGATCGCACGCCAAATCGTTCATGCCGCGTATATCGACGGTTTTCACGTCGTCGCCGGCGCTTGCACGCTTTTGGCCCTGGCGTCGGCGTTGACCGCGGCGCTAACGCTCGGGGGCAAAAAGAAGACGGCATGAAATCTCAACCGCAACAGCGTTTGGTGACGTTTGACGATGTCGCCTCGGCCCCATTGCACGTCGCATTGGTCGAACCCGAGATCCCGCCCAACGCCGGCAACGTCGCACGGCTATGCGCGGCGACCGGGTGCGCGCTGCATCTGATCGAGCCGCTGGGCTTTGCCATCGAAGATCGCGAGCTCAAGCGGGCCGGTTTGGACTACTGGCATTTGCTCGCCGTCGTCATCCACCCGTCGCTCGACGAGTTCCTGGAAACCACCAAAGCGCGACGGCGTTGGTTCTTTACGACGCGCGCGAGCGCGGTCTACGCCGATGCGCCGTTCGAACGCGGCGATGTCTTGATCTTTGGAAAAGAAACCAAAGGCTTGCCTGCAGAAGTCGTCGCGCGATACGCCGATTCGTGTTTGCGCATTCCGATGCGCGACGACAGCGTGCGCAGCATCAATCTGTCGACCGCGGTCGGCGTCGCAACCTACGCCGCGCTCGCCCGCATCGGATTTCCCGACTTACGGTGAAAGGATCCAAACTTCTCGATGACATCCAGCAGCGGGTCGTCGCTTGCGAACGCTGTCCGGAGCTGCGCGCTTATTGCGCACAAGTTGCCCACGATAAGAAGCGCGCGTACCGC
This sequence comes from Verrucomicrobiia bacterium, assembly GCA_035544315.1. GTDB lineage: Bacteria > Vulcanimicrobiota > Vulcanimicrobiia > Vulcanimicrobiales > Vulcanimicrobiaceae > JALYSX01. The sequence continues at coordinate 13,073 of DATKGB010000154.1, read as the reverse complement.
AATCTCCCGTATTGGGGTAAGCCGGTCCCGGCCTTTGGCGATTCGCACGCGCACGTTATACTCGTCGGCCTAGCGCCCGGCGCGCACGGCAGCAACCGCACGGGACGACCCTTCACCGGGGACGCGTCGGGTGATTTCTTGTTTCCCGCGCTCTATCGCGCCGGATTCGCTTCACAACCCAATGCCGCCGATCGCGAAGACGGCTTGACGCTGACCGGATGTCTGATCACCGCCGCCGGCCGCTGCGCGCCGCCGCAGAACAAGCCGACACCCCAACAATTGCGCAATTGCTTTCCGTATTTGCTCGAAGAGTTCGACGCGCTGACCGACCTGCGCGTAGCCATCGGTTTGGGGCGCATCGGTTTCGACGCAATTCTGCGCGCACTGCGCGTCCAAGGCTACGCGCTCGATCCGCTCAAACCGCAGTTCGGCCACGGCGTCGAAGCGATCGCGCGACGCAACGACCGCACGATCGTGGCGATTGCCTCCTACCATCCCAGCCGACAAAACACCAATACCGGCGTCCTCACCGCCGCAATGTTCGATGCGATATTCAAACGAGCGAACGCGCTATTAGGGTGAGGGCGAAGGCGCGGGTACCGGCGATGGGTTGGTTGGACGGCCGCACAGATCGACGGGCTGCATCAGACCGTAGTGCCATGGGCGATAGGTCATACGCCCGTCGGGTTTGGGGTCTCCGTAGATGGCTCGAAGGTCGCGGCGCGCGTCGGCGCGGGCCCGATCGTCGGGAGCGCTGACGATCGTCTCGGTGTCCAAGGTTGCATCGATATTGGCCGTCAAGATCGCGTCCGTGCCATCGATTTGCACTTCGGCGATGCCGCACGACTTCAACGGACCCGGCGACATCAGCGGCGCCGCATCGTGATCCGGCCCCTTGTGCGCGTGCGCGCATGCACACAACGCCGAGAGGGCGATTACTGCAAGTGCGAGATGCGTCCGCATGAGTCGACGGCCTTGTCGGGGATTTTAAAACCGCTTTCCGGTGAGGGACGACATGTTAGGATGCGCGGTGGCGGGGCGTCGATCGCCTCGGGCCCGTATCGCTCGATCAGGCGGCGCTGGGTGCCATTATCGATTTCGGGGTTATGCGAACTTTTGATCAGTTGGTGGCGTTGCATAGCGCCGTTGTGCGCGAACAACACGCGATAGATGACGCCACCCTGGGCCGTCGCGGTCAGCGCCGAACACGGTGCCCCGCCCGTGGCGCCGGCCGGCAAGCCAAACAATAGTGCGAGCGCCAGCACTCCGGTCGAGATCGCGAAAGGTCGAAGCACGTTCACGTTGATTATGGTATCGGCGGCGCCGTCGATTTCAGATAGAGATCGTCGAGCAGCCCCTGCGGGACTGCGGTTGGAGCGTCCATCATCACGTCGCGGAAAACCGAATTCTTGGGGAACGCGATGACCTCGCGGATATTCTCCTCGCCCGCAGCCAGCATCACGATCCGGTCGATGCCCAGCGCCATGCCGCCGTGGGGCGGCGCGCCGAACTCGAGTGCTTTGACGAAGAAGCCGAAGCGATCCTCGACTTGCTCTTTGGTCATGCCCAGCATCTCGAAGATGCGGCGCTGTTGGTCGGGTTTGTGAATGCGGATCGAGCCCGACCCGAGTTCCCAGCCGTTGAGGACCATGTCGTAATGCTGCGCGCGCATCTTGCGCGGCTGCGTATCGATCAGTTCCCACTGACCTTCGGCCGGCGACGTGAACGGATGGTGCGCCGGAAAGATGTTGCCCTCCGCATCGACTTCCAAATACGGAAAGCCGGTGATCCACGCAAACGCGAAGACGCCGGGATCGCGCAGTTTACAGCGCGCTCCGACTTCGTTGCGCATCTTGCCCGCGACGCCGAACGCGACATCGCGGCTATCCGCGAATAGCAGGATCGCATCGCCTGTCGCCGCTTCGAGCGCGGCGCGCACTGCGGCAATGTCGTCATCGGTCAAGAACTTTGCGGCCGACGATTTCACACCGTCGGCTCCCAGACCGATCCACACCATGCCCTTCGCGCCGACCTCTTTGGCGGTCTCGGTCAGCGCGTCAAAATCGCGGCGCGAGAGGGCCGCACCGCCGGGGTAGCGCAGCGCGACGACCGCGCCGCCACTCTCGAGCGCGCCCTTGAACACGCCGAACTCCGTCTGCGCGAACGTCGCGCCGACGTCGGCTAGTTCCAGGCCGAAGCGCAAGTCGGGTTTGTCGATGCCGTAGCGCTCCATCGCTTCCTCGTGCGTCAAGCGCGGAAACGGCGCAAGATCGATGTCGAGCACGTTCTTCCATACGTATCGGATGCACGATTCCATCGTCTCGAGCACATCTTCTTGGGTGCAGAACGACATCTCGACGTCGACTTGGGTGAACTCGGGCTGGCGGTCGGCACGCGAATCTTCGTCCCGCATGCAGCGCGCGATCTGCATGTAACGTCCGAAACCGGCGATCATGCAGATCTGCTTGAGGAGTTGCGGCGACTGCGGCAGCGCGTAGAACGCTCCCGGATAGATGCGGCTGGGCACTAGGTAGTCGCGCGCGCCTTCGGGCGTGGATTTAATCAGCATCGGCGTTTCGATTTCCACGAACTCGCGCGAATCGAAGAAATCGCGCATCGCCTTGACCATCCGGTGGCGCAGACGCAAATTGCGCTGCATCCGCGGGCGGCGCAGATCGAGATAGCGATATTCCAAACGCAGGTTCTCGTCGACCGCGTCGTCGGAGTTCACTTGGAACGGCGGCACTTGCGAGCGGTTGAGGATCTCCAGCGACGTGACGCCCACCTCGATGGCGCCGGTTCCCAGCTTGGGATTCTCGGTTCCGGCGGGGCGACGACGGACGTGACCGCCGATGCGCAGCACGTCCTCGTGACGCAGGCGTTCGGCTTGCGCGAAATCGGATTGCTGCGGATCGAACACGATTTGCGTGAGTCCATCGTGGTCGCGCAGATCGACGAAGATCAATCCGCCGTGGTCGCGGCGCCGATTGACCCATCCGTCCAAGCGAACCGTCGAGCCTTCGTCGGCAGCGCGCAGGGCGCCGCAGGAACGTACGAGCGTGTCAGTCATGATTCTTTCCGTGCGAGCGCTTCTTTGATTCCGGAAACGTAGTGGTATTGCTGAACGACATTTCGCGCGAACTTCGAACCGGTCGCGCGGGCGTCGAACCATCCTAGCACGCCGGGCAGGCGCGTCAAGAGCGCGTGCGCGCCCATAGAGACCGGGGTCATCCCCAGGTTGAGCTTCACGGCAAAAGCGGGATGCTTGCGGTAAAAGCGGGCGGTGGAACGCCCGGCCAATCGCATTTTCTCCTTTTGATCCTCGTGCGGCACGTCTTGGCAATGGTAGTTGATCGCATGAGGTTCGTAGAGAATCGTGACGCCGGCTTTCTCCAGACGGTAGCCCAGTTCGAGATCTTCGTGGCCGTAGCCGGTAAACGACTCGTCGAAACAACCCACGCGTAGTAGGTCGTCGCGGCGTACCGAAGCGTTGCCGGTGAGAAAGTATAGCCACGGCAATCGCTTGCGCCCGGGCGGGTGCAGGCGTCCGCGCGCTTGCGGATTGTCGCGCTTATACGCGTAGTCCGCGAGATCTTTGACCTGAACCTCCCAACCGACGACGGCGACGTGCAGTTGTTCGGTATGGTGGCGCAGGTGCTGCGCGAGCAGGTCCGGCGACGTCAGGATGTCGGAATCGTTGAACACGATCACCCTGCCTTGGGCCGCAGCGATGCCGGCGTTCCGCGCCATCGCACGGCCCGTGTATGCGCCGGGCAGATGGCGGACGTTGGGATGGTCGGCGTGCACGCCGGCCAAATATTCGCGCGTACCGTCGGTCGAGTTCGAATCGCAAATCAAAACTTCGAAGCGATCGCGGGGCAGGTCTTGCGCGAGCAGCGTCGGGACGACTTCGCGAAGCGTATCGAGGCGATTGTAGGTCGGGACGACGACCGAGATATCGGACTGCATGCGTTATTCCATCAACGTCGTGACTGCGGCGACGATCGCCGCGCGCAGGCGCGCGAGCGACGCATCGTCGTCATTAGCCGGCTTGCGCACCGCGGCATAGGGAACGCCGTACGGTGCCCACTCCTGCGAGCAGAGCCGGAAATGGCGATGTTCGTAGACTACGACCGTTGGCCTGCGCATGGCGCTGGCGACGTGCGTTGCGCCGGTATCGACGGTCACGATGCATGACGCTTTCTCAAAAGCGGCCGCCCATTGGTAAAACGGTAGGTCGGTCAGCATGGCGTCGGCGACGCCGGCCCGTTCGATCGCCGCGGCTTCCCGCTTGCAATCCGGCGCATAAGTAATCGTCAACGGTCTGCCCAGCGTGCGCAGTCCGCGCGCCAGTTCCACGGTGCTGCCCAGAGTGGAGCCGTCGTGAAACCAGCGGCCGCCCAAATGCAGGACGATCGAACCTGCGGGCATGCGCCCAAGCGCCGCGCGATCGGCATCGTTCACGTCCAAACGCAAACGCGCCACGCGCTGCGTCGCACCGCCCAGTTCGACCAAATCGAGCAGCTGGTCGACCTCGTGGCGAACGACTAACGACGGATCGCGTTCGCACAGGTCGGGATCGGCTTGCGAGAGCATCGTGCGATTCAAGTAGAGCGGCGCCGTCAACCGCGCCAGGTAGCGCCGGACGTAGGTATACCCGACGCGCAGGCTCGCGCGTGTGCCGCCGACGAGCCGCACGTCCGTCGCGCGCGGGGCCAGCGCGACCGCCAGATCGTAACCGCGATAGCGGGCGCCGAACGCCTGTGGCTTTACGCCCAACGGCAGATCGACGACTTCGTCGACATCGCCGTTGCGCTCGACGGCTACGCGATTGTACGCCGACGTAACCATCGTGATATGCGCGTCCGGAAACGATGCGCGAACCGTCGCAATCGCCGGCGTCGACAACACCAGATCGCCGATACGATCGGTGCGAGAAAGCAGGATGCGCATCCGCGACTACGTATTAGCGCCGTCGTGCAGGGCGCGTTCGAGTTCCTCGAAGTACGCGGTCGTCGCCAAACCGCGCGCGGCGCGCAACTCGCGATCCGTAAGCGCTCGATCGGTCGAAAGGTCGCCCAGCATCGTGTGAAAGCGGCGAGCGGTGCGAACGCCGCGCAGCCAGGCGTGCAACGCGCGTTGCACCGGATTCATCCCGGCTGCCAGCCAGGTACGCCACTGCGGGTGCAAGCGCTCGAGTTGAACGGCGGTACGCGCCTGCGCTTTGGCCTGACGGATCATCTGTTCGACGTTTCCGCTGCGGGGACGCGGTTTGTAATGATAGACCAGCGCGCGTTTGTTGAAGACCGCTTTGACGCCGCGCGAACGAAGGCGTAAGCCGACGTCGATGTCCTCCCATCCGTACTCGGAGAACGACGTGTTGAAACCACCGATCGCACGAATGGTCGCCAACGGCACCGAGACGTTGGTCGTCCAGAAAAAATTCCCGCTGTAATCCTTGAACGACCAAACCGCGGGGGGCAAGTCATCAAACGATTCCACGTTGATCGCGCCACCCTGGACGATCGCCGGCGGATGCGACGCGTGCGAGCGCAGATGCTCTTGCACGAAAGTCGGCGTGGGTAGAACGTCATCGTCAATGAAGATGATTCGCTCTCCGGTCGCGCGCGCGATGCCCGCGTTGCGTCCGCAAGCCAGCCCGGCATTGGCCTGGTCGATAACGGTCAACGCACAGGTCGCGCGCCCCTTGGCGCGTTCGATGACCGTCGCCGTATCGTCGCTGGATCCATCGTTCACGAGTACGACCTCGTACTCGACTGGGTCGGCGGTCTGTTCGAAGCACGCGTCGAGCACGCGCTCGAGAAGTCGAGCGCGATTGTAGGTGCAAAGTTGGATGGACGCGCGTGGCATGTCGCCGGTGGATTCGACCGACACCGGGGGGCGGCCTCGGCGCCAACGGGTCAGCTTGTCAGAAGCGTTTGGGTTGTGGCGAGGATGCGGGGGATGTCTAGGTTGGCGATGCAGGCGTAGTCGGGGCACGACTCTTTGGTATCGCCACGATGACATCGGTACGTGGGGCGCACGACCGCGGTGCGCGCACCGCGCGGCGCCCAGCGTTCGGGGAAGTCCGATTGGAACGGGAAGATGCCGATCGTCGGGCAGCCGACTGCCGCGGCGACGTGCATCGTGCCGGTCGTAATGCCGACGAACGCGCGCGCTCGCTGCGCAAGCGCGCCGAACGCACCGATACCGAGTTTGCCCGCAATCGAGACCACCCCGTCCCGTGCAACTATCCGCTCGACGATTTTGGCGTCCGCGGCGGTTCCGCTGACGAGCACGCGGGTGGCGAAGCGATCGACCAGCGCACGCGCCAGTGCCGCCCACGCGTGCGTCGGCCAGATGCCGCGCTCGGACGCGATCGCGTTGGTCGGATGCAACAACAGAAACGGCGCGTCGTCGACGGCTGCATCGGCCTCGGCTCGGTCGGCTTCCGTCGGAACGAAATGCGGTACCGCCGCGGGAGCGTCGCAGCCTAGCGCGCGCGCGTAGTCCAAGAGAATCTCCGACCACGGCGAGGTGACATCGCCCAGTTCACTGCGCACGATGACGCGCTGCGTGAAACGCGACGAGTAGAGGCGGCGCGCCTGACCCACGCGAACCGGAATGTTCGCCAATGCCGCCACCCGGGCGGCGCGCGCGGTTGCCCAAGTCACTATGCACGCGTCGTATCCGCCCGCGGTGATCTGCGCCGCTAGTGCCTTCTCGTTGCCGCCGTCGTCGAGCAAGACGTCCTCGAGTTCGGGGACGCGTTGGAGGGTCGCACGATGTCCGGGCAGCGCGAGCGCATCGACGCGGGCGAAGCGCTTGCGTAACGCCTGAGCGACGACCGTCGACACCAACGAATCACCGATACCGCCCCCGGCGGTGTAGAGCAGTGCGGCCCCGCCGGCCCTATCCTTCATCGAGCGCGCGGACGAGTTCGCGCGTGTACATACCGTCGAGAAACTGCGCGCGCGCGATCGATCGTAGCGGAGCCGGCAGGTTCTCGCTGGTGGCGACTCCGGCCAACACGCGCAGCCACGGATCGGGCAGCAGATAACGTCCGCGCAACAAGTTGAGCGGGTGAGCGCCCGTCGCCATGCGCGCGCGCGACGATGGCGAATTCTCGATAAAGCGCCGCGCCATCTTGGCTTTCTCGACGACCTTACGCGTATCGACTTCGAGCGTATTCTCGTTGGTCGGCTTGATATGCCAAATATAGGCTTCCCAAGCAAACTTCCAGCGGGCACCGTGCTCGCGCAAGCGCACGCCGAGTTCGGTATCTTCCCACCCGTACAAGTCGAAGCGCTCGTCGAAACCACCGACGGCATCTAACGCGTAGCGCGAAATCGATACGTTGCAAGTGCACAGAAATGCGCGCGAATAGTTCACGATGGAGGGTTTGGGCCGCTCGTCGTACGAGACGACGTTGAGGATCGGTCCGTTGACGATCAGATCGCCGCTCTCGTGCGCGGCCTCGTGCGCCGCCAGAAATCCCGGCGGCGCGACGACGTCGTCGTCGCAAAACAGCACCAAATAGCCGGTTGCGATCGCCACGCCGCGATTGCGCGCCTTACCGCGATTGGGCTCGGGCTCGAATGCGTAGCGCACCGCCGCGCCGCGCTGCGCCGCCCGCTCGACGACGCCCTTTGTATCGTCGGTCGATCCGTTGTCGACGACGATCACTTCAAACGACGGAGCGCCTTTTTGGGCGTCGAGCGACGCCAACGCGCGTTCGAGATAGGACGCGCGATCTTTGGTCGCGATGACGATCGAAAGCCGCATCAGGCGGTCAATCCCAGCAAACAGTCGGCCATGCGATCCGCCGCGCCCACATGCCCGGCATAGAGCGCGCGCAACCGCTGCCCGCTGGATCGTTGCCATTCGCGGTCGTCGTAGCGTTCGAGTGCGACGCGCGCGACGCGACCCGGCGACAGCGTTCCGTGCAGCTCGCAAATCGTCATATCGTCGAGATCCATGTTCGGTTGGGTATGATACCGGAAGCGTTTGCCGTAAGCAAGCACGACCGCGCCCTTGAGCGGCGCGCCGATCAGCGGAATGCGGTCGAGGTAGGTCAGCGGCCCGTTGATCGCGATTTTCTCGGGCGCGTTCAAAGGCGTGACTGAAACCATCGGCGTCCCCAGCGCTGCAACCTCGATCGTTTTGGTCCCCGGAAACGTCAGGACCAAGCGCGCGCGACGCGCAGCGGCCAGCGCGTTCTGCACGATCGGAACCCGCGTCGTGCCATCGATGCTCTCCAAAAACGACGCGCCCGACCGCTCGACCAGCCTGCCGCGTTGGGCCCAGATGCGTGGATCGCCGCCACGCTCGAGCGCGGCACGCACCTTTTCCAGCGAGGAAAACGGCGAGATGCCAAACGCGATGCGCAACCCCGGCCGTTCGCGCAACATCCGCTGCGCGGCGGTGAAAAAGAACGGAATCATATGCTCGACTTCGTAGGCGCGCGAACCCGGCATGATTAAAATGCCGTCTTGGGGTGCCGCACTCTCCAAGGGCTGGTCGGCTTCGATCAGCGCGCCGTCGATGGCCAGATTGCCGACCGTCACGATGCGTTCGTCGGGAATCCGCGCCGCCAGCAGTTCCGCCACGTTCTTGGCATCGACGGCAAACGCGCGCGCGAACGTGTCGCGATAGCGCGCGCGCGAAAATTTATAGGTCGTCGCGATGCCGCCCAAGCGCTTGTGCAAACGCGCAGCGTGCATCAGGTCTCCGCCGAGATATTGCACGACGTCGGCAGACTCGGGCGCCCCGGGCACGTGCCGACCCAACGAAAACGCCAGATAAGCTTTCGGATCGAAGATCTGCGCCTGGGGAAACCACGCGCGCGCCATCGACGCTTCGGCGCCGCTAGCGAAGTCGTCGGGAACCAGAAACAGGCTCACGCTCGCCTCGGGATCGCGCGCGTAGATCGCCCGTACGAGCGGGCGAACCCAGCCGGCGACTTCGCCGGGACCGTTGGCTGAGATCGCGATGCGCATTAGGGTTCGCTTGCGTAGCGCGCGATGATGCGGGCGATCGTGTCGGTCGTGGACGTGCCAACAAGATGCGGCGCCAACCGAATCTCGCCGCCGCGGGCGAGCACCACGGTTCGCTCGGGCAGCTCTTCCTCGCGATACTGTGCGCTCTTGACGTGGACGTCGGGAGCGATGCGATCCAACAGCACTTCGGGCGTACGCTCGCCGAAACCGACGACGATATCGACGCTGCGCAGCGCGCATAGTATGCGCGCGCGTTCTTCAAACGATACGATCGGGCGCAACTCGCCTTTGAGTTCTCGTACCGACGCGTCCGTATTCAATCCCAGAATGAGTACGTCGCCCTGCGCTCGCGCCCAGGCCAAGTAGGCGACGTGTCCGGCATGCACGACGTCGAATACGCCGTTGGTAAAGACCACACGTTTGCCGATCGCGCGCAGGGCTTCGCGCCTTTCGCACGCCGATTCGACGTCGAGCAGTACGCCGAAAAACGCGTCAGGCGCGTTCATGTTCGACCAATGCGACGATTTCGTCGGCCGACGTCGTGGCCGTGCCCAACTTCTCGACCACCGCGGCGGCGGCAAAGTTCGCCAGCTGCATCGCTTGCTCGATCGGCGCGCCGGCCGCTAACGCCAACGACAAAACCGCGACGACCGTATCGCCGGCGCCGCTCACGTCAAAGACGGTGCGAGCGACCGACGGAATATGCAGACGTTCGCCGTCGCGTCCAAAGAGTGCCATGCCATGTTCGCCGCGAGTCACGACGACGTACCGACAGCGCAGTCGTTGCAGTAGGCTCGTTCCCGCGCGTTCGAGCGACGCGTCGTCGACGATCGCGATGCCGCTAGCCGAGGCGGCTTCGTGCGCGTTGGGCGCGACGCACGTGACGTCGGCGAACAGGTCGAGGTTCTGTGGTTTGGGATCGGCCAGGACCAGCGGCGCGGCCAGCGCGGCCTCGACCAATTCGCGGCCGAGCAGTCCCTTGGCATAGTCGCTCAGAATAATCGCATCGCACGACGCCGCGTGCGCGGCGACGTAGGCGCACAGACGCGCGCGATCGGCTGCGGCGAGCGGTTGCGTCGATTCCCAATCGGCTCGAACGACCTGCTGATTGTGCGCGACGACGCGGGTCTTGCGCGTGGTCGGGCGATCGCTCAACGCAATGGTTCCGGCGTCGTCGACATCGTCGGCACGCAACAAGTCGCGTACCTGTTTTGCAAACGGATCGCTGCCGACGGCCGAAACGAACGAAACGCCGGCATCTAGCGCGCGCAAATTGGTGGCGACGTTGCCGGCGCCGCCCAGCGTGAACGAGTGATCGGTGACCGCGACGACGGGAACCGGAGCTTCGGGCGAGATGCGGCTGACCGTTCCCCAAATCCATTCGTCGATCATGACGTCGCCCACAACCATGATGCGCTTGCCGCGCATGCGCGCGAACAAGGCGCGCGCGTCGGGCGGCGCGAGCAGTTGCGCGGTCATGATTCGAAGATCAGGCGCTGCTCGACCAAGTCGCAGACGATATGCGCCATCACCTGATGCACTTCTTGAACGATCGCCGAGTAGCCGTCGGGTCCCATTAGCACCAGATCGGCAATCTCCGCGACCGGGCCGCCGCCGTTTCCGGTAAACGCAACGGAAATCGCCCCGTTGCGTTTTGCGGCTTCGACGGCCAAGATGATGTTGCGCGACTTGCCGCTGGTGGTCAGCGCGATCAAGACGTCGCCGGGCCGCGCGAACGCCTGCACCTGACGAGCGAAAATCTCGTCGTACCCGAAATCGTTGCCGATGGCCGTCACCGTCGAACTGTTGACCGAAAGCGCCTCGCTGTTGAGGCCGGGCCGTTCGCGCAAGAAGCGCCCCGACAATTCGGCGGACATATGCTGGGCTTCGGCCGCACTGCCGCCGTTGCCGCACCACAAGATTTTTTTCCCGCCGCGCAGCGACGTCACGACCGCGTCGACGATCGCTTCGACTTGCGCTTTGTAATACGGGCGTTCGAAGATGCCGTGCCGGTCGGCCAGCAGTTCGTCAAAACCGCGACGCGCGGTGTAGTCCACAGCCATGCTTAGGGATCGATCCAGAAAATATCGTCGCCTTGTGAGACCAACTCGCCGTTTTCGGGAACGATGCGCACGATCGATCCGGTATAATCGCTCAAAATTTCATTGAAGAGCTTCATCGCTTCGAGAATGCACAGCGGCGAGCCGACCTCGACGCGGTCGCCGACGTTAACGAAGGCTTCGGTGTCGGGCGAGGACGAGCGGTAAAAAACGCCGGTAAGCGGCGCGGCGACTTTCTTGATGTTCGCCGGAGCCGCAGTCGATGGCCCATGCGCCGAGCCTCCGGCAGCGGCCGGAGCCGCGTAGCCCATCGGCGTCGACGGCGTGCCGGGCTCTCGCCGCACCAACTCGTAGAGCGCGTCGCCGACCTTGACCTTGATCTTGTCGAGGTCGTGCTCGTGCATGATCGCGAGCAACTCTTCGAGGGTCTGCTTCTCGTCCATTACGCCCCCATTTCAACGAGGGCCGCCGCAAGGTCTTTTCCGCTGCCTAGGGGCAGGCGCCCGTCGGTGCGCGTTTCCAGGTCGCGGACCACGATTTCGCCAGCGGCCAGTTCGTCGCCGCCCAGGATTACGGCGAAGCGCGCGCGGTGCCGATCCGCGGATTTGAGGTGCGCGAGCAACTTGCGCTCGTCGTAGTCGACATAGGTGGGGGCGTCGAGGCTGCGGCGGAGTTCGTCGACGATCGGAACGAGTGCGGCGCGCGCTTGGCTACCCAGTCCGATCGCAACGACGCCGCGACGAAGCGGCGGCGCCGTGCCATTCATCGCGTCGAGCATCATCAAGAATCGTTCGAGTCCCAAAGCAAAGCCAACCGCCGGCACGTCGGGCCCTCCCAACGATTTGACCAAATCGTCGTACCGGCCGCCGCCGCACACCGTCGACTGGGCGCCCAAGACGCTCGACACGATTTCGAAGACCGTGCGCGTGTAGTAATCCAAGCCGCGCACGATGCGTGGGTTGACGACGTATGGGATCTTCGCGCGATCGAGATACGCTTTGAGCGTGTCGAAATGCGCGCGGCAATCGTCGCACAGAATCGATTCAAACGTCGGCGCGCTTTCCACGAACGGGCGATCGTTGTCGTCTTTGCTGTCGAGCAGCCGCAACGGGTTACGTTCCAAGCGTCGCTGAGAATTGGCGCTCAGGCTACCGAGGTGCGGTCGAAAGTGCGCGAGCAGCGCCTCGCGATAACGCGGACGGCAGACCTCGTCGCCGATCGAGTTGATATTGAGCGTCGCGTCGGCGATGCCGTAGCCCGCGACCAGCGACCACGCCAGCGAGATCACTTCGAAGTCTGCTTCGGGTCCCGCGAATCCAAAGCACTCGACCCCGAACTGATGAGATTGCCGGTAGCGCCCTTTTTGTGGACGCTCGTAGCGGTAGATCGGTCCGACGTAGTACAAACGTTGCGCGCCTTGCGCGAACAGGTTCTGCTCCAGCGCCGCGCGCACCACCGGTGCCGTCCACTCCGGACGGAGGGTGATGCTGCGATCGCCCTTGTCGGTAAACGTATACATTTCTTTTTCGACGATGTCGGTCGTGTCACCGACGCCGCGCACGAACAACTCGGTCGATTCAAACGTCGGCGTGCGCACCTCGCCGTAACCGAAGCGATCGGCCAGGCAACGCGCGCGCGTTTCCAGTTCGAGCCAGCGGGCCGACTGCGGCGGAAGAATATCTTGCGTGCCGCGCGGCGCGGCGATCTTGGAAGACATTGGCCTGCTCCTGTTCGCAGAGATGGCTCGTATTCATGCCGCCTTGCTCGGACCGGCGATGCGTGGGATGGAGGCGTATGCGTCCCATTCCGGTCGCCGCGCTGCTGCTCGCGCTGGCCGCCTTGCCCGTGCAAACGACGCTGGCAGTTGGAGCAACCGCCGCCGCGACGCTCTTTGAGGCCGTGCCGTTCGTCTTAGCCGCATGGTGGGTGGGCGCGATTCTGCCGCGCGCCTCACGCTGGCTGCCGCTGCTGGGTTGCGGCTGCGGAGGCGGTCCATCCCTTCTCTTCCCCCCTC
>DATKGB010000153.1:0-12813 GCA_035544315.1 Verrucomicrobiia bacterium | reverse complement strand
ATCGTTTCCCCCGCGCGAGTGCGGAATTGCGACCTTTACGAAGGACGTGGTCGATTCGTTCGAACGCCAGTACGGCGTCCAAAGCGACGTGATCGCGGTCGACGAGCCGGGCGGCGACGTTCGTCGCTACTCGCCGCAGGTGATCGCCCGTTTGCAAGAACGCGACCGGGCATCGTATTCCGAAGTCGCGGCCTTCATCAATCACCATCCCAGCGACGTCCTGAATATTCAGCACGAATACGGCCTTTTCGGCGGCGAACGCGGCGAGTGGTTGATCGACCTGTTGCGCCAAGTCGACAAACCGATCGTGCTGACGCTGCATACGATCTTGCCCGAGCCCGATGAAACGATGTTGCGCGTGACGCGCAGTCTGTGCGATTTTGCCAGTGCGATCGTCACGCTTTCGGAGACGGGTCGCGATCTGCTCGAACGGGCCTACAGCATCAACCCGGTAAAACTGCGGCTTATCCACCATGGCGTCCCCGACGTACCGTTCCACTCGACCGATGCCGCAAAAGCCTCGTTCGGTATCGGTCAACGCCTGATGATCTCAACTTTCGGCTTAATCAATCGCGGCAAGGGATTGGAGTTTGCGATCGAAGCGATGCGCGACGTCGTCAAGCGCCACCCCGAAGCGCTCTATCTGATCTTGGGGGAAACCCACCCGGTCGTACGGCGCCAGGAAGGTGAGTCGTATCGCGAGTCGCTGCAAGCGCGCGTGATCGAGTACGGATTACAAAACAACGTGAAGCTGATCGACAAATACCTAAATTTCGATGAGTTGGTCGCCTACCTTCAGGCCACCGACATCTATTTGACGCCGTATCTCAATCCCGTGCAGATCGTCAGCGGAACGTTGGCCTACGCCATCGGCTGCGGCAAGGCGGTCGTCTCGACGCCGTACCTGTACGCGCAAGAATTGCTGGCGCATCACCGAGGCTTCCTCTGCGAGTTTCGCGACAACGTTTCGATCGCGAAGTTCGTCAACATATTGCTCGACGATCCGATGCTTCGCCAAGCGACCGAACGGCGCGCGTATCGCTTCGGTCGTCAGATGACCTGGCCGCACGTTGCCGCAGACTATGGCAATCTGTTTGCCGAGTTGGCTCCGCAGGCGCGCATGATGTTGGTGCCTTCTGCGTAAGCGAACGCCCGCCAATCCGTTGCCGGGCTTGGACCATCTTCTGACGCTCAGCGACGACGTCGGGGTGATTCAGCACGCCATCGAAGACGTGCCCCATCGGGCGACTGGCTATTGCACCGACGACATCGCGCGCGCGTTCATCGTGTGCGTCCAGCGCCTATCGCTCGTACCCAACGACCGCCAAGCCGAACGTCTGGCATCGACGTGTCTGGCGTTTTTGTGCAACGCGCAGTTGCCCGACGGGCGCTTCCACAATTTCATGGATTACGACCGCCGCTGGCTCGACGAGGTCGGCACCGAAGATAGCATCGGCCGAGCGATCTGGGCGTTAGGTTTCGGGATGCGCTACGCGCCGCGCGAGTCGTGGAGGCGGGTCTGCGGGCAGCATTTTTCTTCGGCGGTACGCGCGCTCGACGTGCTAACTCACCCGCGCGCGAAAATGTACGCGATGTTGGGTATGTCGCGTGCGGTCGGGTCGGGGAGCGCCCAGCCGCAGACGGGCGCCGCGCTGCGCGCTTTGGCCGAAGATCTGCGCGGATTATACGTCGCGCATCGCGACGTGGCGTGGGAGTGGTTTGAAGAAACCATGACCTACGACAACGCGCGCTTGCCCGAAGCGCTCTTGCGAGCCGCCTCGGCGCTGGACGATGAGGACCTGGCCCGAGTCGGGCTGCGGACCTTTGCGTTCTACCAAAGCGTCGCGGTGCGAGACGGGATTTACATCCCGATCGGTAACCAAGGTTGGTATCCGCGCGGTGGCGCGCGCGCGATCTACGGGCAGCAGCCGCTGGAAGCAACCGCACAAATCGACGCCGGGTTGGCAGCATTCGAGGTCACCGGCGACCCCGCATACCGCGAGAGCGCCGCCATCGGCTTACGCTGGTTTTACGGCGGCAATACGTTGGGCGTCACCCTGGCGCGGGCCGGCGGCGGCTGTGGCGACGGGCTGGAATCCTACGGAGCCAACGTAAATATGGGTGCGGAATCTACGCTGGCATTGCTGGCCGGTGCGTACGCGCTGGCCGAGCGTCCGATCACCTTACAACTCGCGCGCTAGCGTCGCTTGGGCGCCCTCGCCATCGGTTAGGGGGCGGTTTGACCTTCGGCGGCGAAAGAAGTATCAGCAATGATTCTGGAATTAGATGCCCTAAACGACGTTCAAGCCGCGGCCGTCGCACATACCGATGGGCCGGTTTTGATTTTTGCGGGGGCCGGCAGCGGCAAAACCCGCGTTCTGACGCATCGGATCGCCGCGCTGGTGCGCGAGAAAGCGGTGCCCGCCGATCGCATTCTGGCGGTTACGTTTACCAACAAGGCCGCCGGCGAGATGCGTTCGCGTCTCGAGCGCATGATCGGCAGCGCAGCGCGCGACCTCTGGGTCGGAACCTTCCACGCGATGTGCGTGCGTATTCTGCGCCGCGACGGCAGCAAGATCGGGATCGGCGCAAACTTCGTCATCATCGACGACACCGATCAGCGCGCCGTCATCCGCGAAATCATCGCCGATCTCGACTACGACGAACGCCAATTCGCGCCCGGCGCCTGTTTGGCTGAAATTGGCAGAGCCAAGAACGCGCTGATCTGGCCGGAGCAATATTTAGAAAAGGCGACGTCGTTCCAGTCCGAGCGCTACGGTAATATCTACAAGGAATACGAACGCCGCTTGGCCGAGTCCAACAGCTTGGACTTTGACGACCTGATCGTTCGCACGATCGATCTGCTCGAGCGCGACGCGGCCACGCGCGATAAGTATCAGAAGAAGTTTCAGTACGTCCTCGTCGACGAATATCAGGACGTCAATGCGGCCCAGTATCGGCTGATCGTGTTGCTCGCCGAAAAGAGCAAAAACCTGACGGTCGTCGGCGACGACGACCAGTCGATCTACTCGTGGCGCGGCAGCGATTACCGTATGATCCTGCGCTTCGAACAAGACTTCAAGGGCGCCAAAGTTTTCAAACTCGAGGAGAACTACCGCAGTACCCAACGGATCCTCGAAGCCGCCAGCGCGCTGGTTTCCAAGAACGCGACCCGCGCGGAGAAGAAGCTGTTTACCAACCGGCCGGAAGGCGACGCGATTTCGGTCTTCCCGGCGGCGACCGAGCGCGACGAAGCACGCTACACCGTCGAGAAGATCAAACAACTCGTTCGAGACGGTTCGGCCTACCGCGACTTCCTGGTGCTCTATCGTACCAACGCGCAATCGCGCGTTTTCGAAGAAGCCTTGCTGGCCGACGGCATTCCGTATCGCGTCGTCGGCGGCGTCGGGTTCTACGCGCGGGCCGAAATCAAGGACGTGATCGGTTACTTGCGCTACGTGCTCAACCCGTCGGATTCGATCGCTTTCAAACGCATCATCAACGTCCCGCGTCGCGGTATCGGTCAGCAGACCCTGGCCGCGTTGGTGCAAGCCGCCAATGCCGAACACGTTACCGCGGGCGAGGCCGTCTACAACCCCGATTTGCTGCGTCGCGCGGTTCCCAAAAAACAGAAGGAACTCGAACGCTTTGCCGAGCTGGTCGCGGAGTTCCGCGAACGCGCCAAGAGCGTCGGCGTCGCCGACCTGCTGGTCGCCGTCATGGAAGAGACCGGCTACGTTCGCGAGCTGCAAGCCGAAGAGACCCACGACGCGCGAGCGCGTCTTGAAAACCTGCAAGAACTCGTGGGTGTCGCGCGCGAGTATGAAATCAACGAGCCCGAGCCGACGCTCGAGGGTTTCTTAGCGAACATCTCGCTGATCAGCGATCTCGACGCGCTCGATCCGGATTCGTCATACGTCACCCTGATGACGCTGCATGGCGCCAAGGGCTTGGAGTTCCCCAACGTCTTTCTGTCGGGCTTGGAAGAAGGCGTCTTTCCGCACACTCGCGCGCTGACCGACATGCCCGAACTCGAAGAAGAACGCCGCCTAGCCTACGTCGGTGTCACCCGCGCCATAGACCGGCTCTTCCTGACGTACGCACAACGGCGTACGCTATTCGGCAATACCTACGCGTATCCGAAGTCGCGTTTCCTCGAAGAGATGCCCGGTTTGGACCTGCTCGAGACCGAGACGGTTACGCTGCCGCGTCCTGCCGGCGGCCGCTGGCGCGAGGTCGCGATCCACGAATCGGCCGGCGCGGGCCTTTCCATGAACTTACAAGTTGGCGACCGGGTCAAGCATCCGAAATGGGGTGAGGGTGCAATTCGCGATGTGGTCGGCGGCGGTGGCGACGGTTTGGTCACCATCGATTTCCCCAACGTCGGTCAGAAAATGCTGATGCTCAAATACGCCCCGCTCGAAAAAATCTAGCCGCCGGAACCAAACGGGCCAAGCAAGGCACGCGCCGTGTCAGCGAGGTCGCACGTTTAACGCCCGCGCTCTTGTTCACGGCCGATGCGGCGGGCCGGCTCGATTTTGTCAACGAACGCTGGGCCGAACTGACCGGCGTTTTGACCAACTCGTTGCTCGGCGACGCTTGGACCGCGTGCGTGCATCCCTACGATCAGCCGTCGGTCTCCGCATTGTGGGGCGAACATATCCTCAATCGCGAGCCGTTCGACATACAGTTCCGCCTTCTGCGTGCCGACGGAACCTATCGCTGGGTTGAAATGCAAGCCGTCCCCGAACTGGTCGCCGACGGGACGGTCGTGCGTTGGTTTGGTGCCGGCGTCGACATCGACGCGCAACGTCGTGCCCTCGACGCGCTGGAGTTCTTAGCAGAGAGCGGCGCGACGGTCGCAACGGCAAGCGACGTGGAGACCATCCTCTCTCGCATGGCCGAAGCATCGCTGGCGGGCATCGCCGACGTGACGATCTTCGATCTGCTCGATGACTCAGGCGACTGGCACCGATTTGCCGTGACGTCCGCTCAAATTCCCGCGACTGCCCTGCGCGCGATCAACTCGTTTCAAGCGCCCGAAAAAGGCGCAGCACATCCGATCGCGCGGGCGATGGATGAGGGACGGAGCGTTCACGTTCCGTCCGTCGATGAAACGTTTATCGTCGACCACGTCGCCGATCCGGCGCGACGCGATGCGTGGCGAAACACCGGTATTCGATCGCTGGTCGCCGTGCCGCTCATCGCGCGCGCAAAACAGATGGGCGCGTTGACCCTGTTGCGCACGCTCTCGGGCGTACCGTTCGACGTCGCCGACGTGCGCGTGGCCGAGGAGATCGGACGACGTGCCGGCATCGCCGTCGAGAACGTTCGCCTCAATGAGGTTGCCACTCGCAACGCGCGCGCGATGGAGTTCTTCGCCCGCATCGGCGAGGCGCTCTACGAATCGCTGGGCCTACAACAGACGGTCGATGCGATCGTGCGAACGGTCGTGCCCGAATATGCCGATTGGGCGATGCTGGACTTGAGCGACTACGACAACCGCGTACGGGTCGCCGCGATCCATCACGTCGATTCGGAAAAGGCGCGGCTGCTCCAAGAGCACATCGGCCACATGCGCGTGCCAGGCATCGACGCCGAGCCGCACAAGTTCGATCGCAACGCCGGCCCACTGCACTATCGTATCGAGAGCTACCAAGCTGCAGCGGAACACTTTGGGTCGCCCTTGCTCGACACGGCTTGGCGCGTCGGCGTCGATTCCTTAGTGATCGTGCCGATGCTTGGCGTACCTGGCGGCGGTGCCACGCTGACGCTCTGCATGAGCGACGCCACCCGAGCCTTCGAACCCGCATGGTTGCAATTTCTCGCGGAATTGGCGCGGCGCATCGCGCCCGCTCTCGCGAATGCGAGAATTTTCGAGCGCGAACGGCTGGTCGCGCGTTCGTTTCAGCAGGCCGCGCTGCCCGATAGCCTTCCCGTCGTCGACGGATACGCATTCGACGCCGTCTACGAAGCCGGCAGCGCGGAGGCGTTAGTCGGCGGCGACTGGTACGATGCGTTCGTCCTGGTCGACGGGCGCATCGTGGTGTCGATCGGCGACGTCGCGGGATCGGGATTGCAGGCCGCGGTGACGATGTCCAACGTCCGCCAGGCCATCCGCGGTGTCGCGCAGGTTCACGCCGATCCGGATCTGATGCTTCAGGCTGCCGATCGCACGTTGCGCAGCGAGAATCCGGATCGATTCGTTACGGCGTTTGTCGGCGTCATCGATCCGATTTCGCAAACGATTACGTTCAAGTCTGCGGGTCACTTGCCGGCGCTTTTACGATTGGCCGACGGCAGCTGCAGCGAGCTCGTATCGCGCGGTTTGCCGCTGGGATTGCGTCGGGACGACGAGCCGGCCGCCCAGACCGCAGAACTCCCGGTCGGCTCGACGCTGGTACTCTACACCGACGGTTTGGTCGAGTCGACGCGCGATTTGCTGGTCGGCGAACGCCGTCTGCGCGTTGCCGTCGCCGATCCGGCTACGTCTGCCGACGAACATCCGGCGCGCGCGCTGCACGACGCATTGCTGCAAGACGGCGCGACCGACGACGTGGCGATCTTAACGGTCGCGGTGCGGCCGCGAAAAGCGCTTCGCAACTGGATCCTCGATCCGCGCGACGCCGCCGGAACCGACGCGGCGCGGCGCGCGATTCTGGAAGAACTGGATCGGCACGACTACCCAAAAGCGCGCCAAGCTGGAGCCGAATTGATCCTGGCGGAGGTGATCGCGAATCTCAAGCGCTACGCGCCGGGCGACGCCGAGATGCTCTTGGAATGGACCGGCGCGCGCCCGGTGCTGCACGTTCGCGACCGCGGCCCGGGCTTTGAGTTCGCGGCGAAGCTGCCGCGGGACATCTATAGCGAGTCGGGGCGCGGCTTGTTTTTGATCTCCTCGCTTGCATTGGACTTTCAGGTCACGCGCCGATCCGAAGGCGGCAGTCACGCTCGCATCGTTCTTAATGCGTGAGTCGCGCGGTGCCGCTTCGCCTTTTGGCCTTGACGATGCCTCGAACTAGCAGGCATACTTCGCCAATGCGCATTGCGATTGCCGGAGTACGCGGAAGAATGGGTATCCTGGCGCGAGCGGTAGTGGAAGCGGCCGACGATATGACGTTCGTTGGTGGTTTCGCGCGCGTTGCCGACCCGGGCGCCGGGATCGACGACGATCTGGGCCGGCTGCTCGACGCGGTCGACCCGCACGTCCTGCTCGACCTTACCACCCATCCCTCCTCCGTCGAGGTTGCGACCACTGCGGTGCGGCGAGGGGTTCACGTCGTCATCGGCACCAGCGGGTGGTTACCCGACGAACGCGAGGCTTTGGGCGCACTTGCCCAACGAAATAACGTCGGAGCGTTGCTCGTCCCGAACTTTGCAATTGGCGCGGTCTTGATGATGCGTTTTGCCGAGGAGGCCGCGCGTTTTTTCCCGACCGTCGAAATCGTCGAGACCCATCACGAGAAGAAACTCGACGCGCCCAGCGGCACCGCGCGGATAACGGCGCAGCGAATCGAGGCCGTACGCGGGGCGCCCGTACCGATTCACAGCGTTCGTTTGCGCGGGGTCGTGGCCCAACAAGAAGTGCTCTTCGGCGGTCACAGCGAGACCTTAACGATTCGCCACGACGCAATCTCTCGCGATGCGTTCGCACCCGGTATCGCGCTAGCGATCCGGGCCGTTACCGGGTTGGTGGGATTAACGATCGGGTTGCCGCTTCCCGAGCCGGACGCCCGACCGTGAAAATCGCGGTGGTCGGGGCGACCGGGGCGGTCGGCGAAACGATCTTGCGGGTATTGGCCGAGCGCAAGATTCCGATTGCCTCGCTGGACGCATTCGCTTCCCGCGCGCGGGCCGGGGCGGTGCGATTTGGCGATGCGACCTTGGACGTGCGCGCGACCGACGCCGACGCGCTTCGAGGTTACGACGTCGTGTTTTTTGCCGGCGGAGAAGAGGCTAGCGATCGTTACGCGTCGGCACTGGCGAAGAGCGGGACCGTCGTGATCGACAACTCCGAAACGTTTCGAATGCGCGACGACGTGCCGCTGATCGTCCCGGAGGTCAACCCCGACGCGATTCAGCCCGGCGATCGAATCTTTCCCGTTGGAAACTGCACGGCCATCGTCTTGAGCGTGGCATTGGCGCCGATTCGCGATGTCGCAGGCCTGCGCGAAGTGCGCGTCGCGACCTATCAAGCCGCGAGCGGCGCCGGGCGCGCCGGCCTCGACGAGCTGCTCGCTGGGGAGCGCGCGTTGGCAGGCGGCGCCCCCGAGCCGACGGCGCAGGTTTTCCCCAGGCCGTTGGCTCGCAACGTCGTACCGCAAGTCGGTTCGTTCGACGATTTGGGCTGGTCGGGCGAAGAACGCAAGGTCGCAGAAGAGACCCGCAAAATGTTGGGATTACCCGGGTTACATGTGGTTGCCACGACCGTCCGCGTGCCGGTGCGGACCGCGCATTCCGAGGCGATCTTCGTCCAGACCGAACGCGACACCAGCGTCGAGGAACTTGCGCGAGCGTTCGAGCGTGCCAAGGGGGTCGTGTTTCATCGCCAGGGGATCGTCACGCCGCGCGAGGTCGAGGGAACCGACGACGTTCACGTCGCGCGACTGCGTGCCGAAGACGGTTCGTCGCGCCGGCACTTCGCACTCTGGGCGGTCGGCGATCAGTTGCGCAAGGGTGCGGCCACCAACGCGGTGCAAATATTGGAACTGCTTACCGAGAAAGGATACGTCGGACCGTGAGCGTTGCCGGCGGAACGGCGGTCTTGAAGTTCGGCGGCACGTCGGTTGCCGACGCCGAGCACCGCGCGCTCGCGTTCGAGCGTATCGCCGCTTCGCGCGAGGCCGGCCACGATACCGTTGCGGTCGTTTCGGCGATGGGACGGCCCCCGGATCCGTATGCCACCGACGCGTTGCTCGGTTTGATCGACGGCGCGAGCGGAACGTACAACGCCGACATCCTGCTCTCGACCGGCGAACTGATTGCCGCCGCCGTCTTCGCTCACGAACTCGAAGCGACTGGAATTCCCGCGCTGGCGTTGACCGGCGCTCAAGCCGGGATCGTTACCGACGGCCGGCACGGCGACGCGACGGTTTTACGGGTCGATCCAGGCCCGATTCGTGCCTTGCTCGAGCGCGGTATCGTTCCGGTCGTCGCCGGTTTTCAAGGTGCGACCGCCCAAGGCGTCACCACGACCTTGGGGCGCGGCGGCACCGATCTCTCGGCGATTGCGATCGGACACGCGTTGGGCGCGGTTCGCACCGACATCTATACCGACGTGAGCGGCGCGATGACCGCCGATCCGCGCCGCATCGACGGCGCGCATACGATCGAGCGCGCATCATTGGACGAAATGACCGAGCTTGCCGAACAGGGCGCCAAGGTGATGCACCGCAAGGCCGCGGAGTTCGCTCGCCGGACCGGGACGCCGTACGCGATAAAAGGCTTGCGAAGCGATCGCGGAACGCTCGTCGACGAGACCGAAGATCGCGAACGCCCGGTGACCGGGGTTACCGCCTCGGGTCGGGTGACGTGGATTCGCGCGATCCGCGGCGACATCGAGGACGCTCGCGCGCGCATGCAGCTCGAACTGGAGATGTTTCGCCGTGTCGCCAGTGACGGCATCTCGATCGATCAAGTGACGATCAATCAAGCCGGCGTATGTTTCGTCGTGGAGGGCGATTGCGGCAATCGCGTGCGCGCCCTGCTAGGCGATTTGAATCTGGCCGTGCGCGTGCGCGAAAGCTGCTCGAAACTCTCGGTTGTGGGCAGCGGTATGCGCTACGCGCCCGGCGTGGTCTTCCGAATCGTCGGCGCGCTTTCGCGTGCGAATGTCGAGATCATTCATTGTACCGATTCCAACATCACGATTTCGGTCCTGGTTCCCCAGGACGACGCGCTGCGCGCCGAGCAGGCCGTGCACGACGAGTTTCATCTAGAGGAGCGCATGGCAAAATGAGCGTCGGCACGGTTATCACCGCCATGATTACGCCGTTTGATGACGCGGGCGCGGTCGATCTGCGCGAAGCCGCGCGGTTGGCCGCGTGGCTGGTCGACCGCGGCAACGACGGCCTGGTGATCGCCGGCTCGACCGGCGAAGGTCAGGCGCTCGACGATGCGGAGCGCAACGCGCTGATCGCGGCGGTCAAGGAGGCAGTCGGCGGCCGCGCGTGCGTGATCGCAAACACCGGCACCAACGAAACGCGCGGTTCGATCGCTGCGACGCGCGCCGCGCAGCAGCACGGCGCCGACGCGATCCTGGCAGTCGTTCCGTACTACAATAAGCCGACCCAAAGCGGCATGCTCGCGCATTTCGGCGCGATTGCCGAATCGATGGCGCTGCCGATCGTCATCTATAACATTCCGGGGAGAACGGCAGCCAACTTGCTGCCCGAGACGCTGCTTGAGTTGGCGAGTCGGCACAGCAACGTCGTCGGCGTGAAGGAATCCAGCGGCGACCTCAAGGCTATCGCCACGATCGCGCGCGATCGCGCACCAGGTTTCGTCTTGCTCGCCGGCGACGATCATCTGTTCGCACCGTGCTTGGCTGTTGGAGCCGATGGAATCGTCGGCGTCGCATCGCATCTGTGCTCGCGGGAGTTCCGCGAACTGCTTGCCGCGCATCGGAGCGGCGACGTTGCAACGGTCACGCGCATTCATTCGTCGCTGTTGGAACTCTTCGATACGCTCTTCGCGACGACCAGTCCGATTCCGATTAAGTGGGCGATGCGTCAATTGGGATTTGCCGTCGGTGAGTGCCGCTTGCCGTTGGACGCCATGCCCGTTGCGCTGGGCAAACGACTCGCGCCGCAGCTCGAACGCTTCCGCTCGTCTTGACGGTGCCGATGGCAAGCCTGGAGATTTTGGGTTGCCGGCTCGATCCGATCGACGCCGATGCGGCGACCGACGCGATCGCTTCGTTCGCTCGCGAGCGCGACGGCCGTCAGGTGGTCACGCTGGGCACCGAGATGGTCGTGCACGCGCACAAAGATGCGCGCTTTCGCGCAATCGTGAATGCCAGCGCGCTCTCGTTGTGCGACACCGTTGGATTGCTGGCCGTCGCGCGCCGTCGCGGCGCGCGTCTGCGCGAGCGTGTGACCGGCGTCGAATTGATCGAACGCCTTAGTGCGCGTGCGGCGCGCGACGGGTTCTCGATGTATTTGCTGGGCTCGGCGGAGGGGGTTGCCGAAACGGCCGCGTCGTTGTTGGTCGAACGACATCCGCGACTGCAGGTAGCCGGGACGCGCAACGGGTTCTTCGAGCAGGAGCAGAGCGCGGGAATCGCCGCGGAGATCCGCGCCAGCGGCGCGGCGCTGCTCTTGGTCGGTTTGGGCTCGCCACGTCAAGAGTTTTGGCTGGCCGAACATTTGGCGGCGACCGGGGTCGGTGCGGGGATCGGCATCGGTGGTTCGCTCGATGTCATCGCCGGAAAGGTTCGACGCGCGCCAGAGGCCTGGCGGCGATCGGGTCTGGAATGGCTGTACCGATTGGGTAAGGAGCCGCAACGTTGGCGGCGCCAACTGGCTTTGCCCTACTTCGTTTGGCTGATCTTTATCGACGGCCTACGTTCGCGGCGGAAGAAGAACTCGACGTGAAAGCGATGATTTTGGCCGGCGGTCTTTCGACGCGCCTCTATCCGCTGACCAAGCAGGTTCCCAAACCTCTGGTTCCGGTTGTCGGCGAGCCCAACGCCGCGCACCTCATCCGCTATCTCAAAGCCTCCGGCTATGACGAGATCGCGATCAACGTGTTTTACTTGCCCGACGCGATTCGAGAGACGTTGGACGATGGTTCGCGCTTTGGCGTGCGATTGGAATATCTCCACGAGCGCGTGCTGTTGGGTTCGGCCGGCGCGCTCAAACAGATGGCGGCGTTTTTTGGTGAAGCGACCTTTGTGGTGGTCGGCTGCGACGATCTGACCGATCTGCCGCTCGAGGCATTGGGTGCTTTCCACCGCGAGCGCAATGCGATCGCGACGATCGGTTTGGTCGAGCGCGAACGGGTCGAGCAGTACGGCGTGGTCGTTACGGACGAGCGCGGCAAGATCGTCGAATTCCAAGAGAAGCCACCGGCGGGAACCGAGCGCAGCCGCAAGGTCAATACCGGCATCTATATGTTCGAATCCGAGATATTGGATCTCATTCCGGCGGGTGAGTTCTATGATTTCGGCAAAGATGTGTTTCCGGGTTTGCAGCGTGTCGGCGCGGCGTTCTACGGCTTCGACGCGAAGGGATCGTATTGGTGCGACATTGGGACGCCCGACGAATACCGACGCGCGACGCGCGACGTGCTTGAGGGGCGCTTTAGGATTCCTGGAGCGCGCGCGGTCGGCGCGGATCCCACGGCGCGCATCGCTGCATCGGCCCGTATCGAGGGCGCGGTGTGGATCGGTCGCGATGCGGTGGTCGAAGACGGCGTATCGATCGTCGGCCCCAGCGTTATTGGCGATCGTGCCCACGTCGGCCGCAATGCGCGCGTCGATGCAAGTATCTTGTGGGATGGTGCGAGCATCGGCCCCGACGCCCGGCTCACGCGCAGTATCGTCGGCATTGACTTTGCCGTCGAGTCGGGCGCATCGCTCAACGACGCCATCGTCGCGAACGAACCACCGATGTAGCGACCCTGCCGGGACGGACTACCCTTGATTGTTGCAGTGCAATGCGCAGTAGACGTATGTGTTTGAAGCGTTGGTTGAGATCGTTTTTCCCGCGCGGTGTGCGGGATGCTCGCGCCTGGGCGATGCACTATGCGATCGTTGCGTTCCCTCGGCGCCGGAGATCGACGTCGCTCTCCCAACGCTAACCGTCAAAGCGG
>DATKGB010000152.1:0-15979 GCA_035544315.1 Verrucomicrobiia bacterium | reverse complement strand
GGAGGGTAACGGGTGCTTGGGTAGCGTTCATCGCTTGCGTGGTCGGCGTCGTCCTGACGACGCTCGGCGCCGAGTTGGCGATGCGTCGCATCGGCATGGCGCGTGGCTCGGGAGCATGGCTGCCGCTGGGAATGGCTGTGCTGTCTGCGATCTTCGTCGTATCGGTAGTGCGACACGCGCGCGGGGGCGTGACCTGGCGCGGACGCACTTACCGGCAGGGGCGCTCGACCGGAGCGTAAACCTAGTAGCCCCTATGGAGACCGCGGCTCCCAAGAGCAACGTGACGATGGAAGAAATTACGGCGCTGGCAAAGCGCCGCGGTTTCATCTTTCAGTCCAGTGAAATCTACGGGGGCATCGGCGGCTTCTACGATTACGGCCCGCTTGGAACGACCCTCAAGCGCAACGTCAAGGACGCGTGGTGGCGCGAAAACGTCGAACTGCGCGACGACGTCGTCGGTTTCGATTCCTCGATCGTCATGCATCCGCTCACCTGGAAGGCGTCGGGCCACGTCGACGCGTTCCACGATCGCATGGTCGATTGCAAGGTTTGCAAACACCGGTTTCGGTTCGATCACCTCAAAGACGCGATCCAATGTCCGGACTGCGGCAGTAAGAACTCGTTTACGGAGCCGCGCAACTTCAACCTCATGCTCAAGACCTACGTCGGGCCGATGGAAGATACCGCGTCGGAAGCATACTTGCGCCCGGAGACGGCTCAGGGCATCTTCGTCAATTTCAAGAACGTCTACCAGGCCGCGCGCAAGAAGCCGCCGTTTGGCATCGCCCAGATCGGCAAGTCGTTTCGCAACGAGATCACGCCCGGCAACTTCACCTATCGCATGCGCGAGTTCGAACAGGCCGAGCTGGAGTATTTCGTGCCCGACGACGGCAAGGATATGGAGGCGTTCCAGCAGTGGGTAGATCGGCGCAAGAAGTGGTACTCGGACTACGGCGTCAAACCCGACCGGCTCCGCTTTTACGAATTGACCGAGAAGGAGCGCCCCCACTACGCCAAGGCGGGTATCGATGTCGAGTATTTGTTTCCGTGGGGCTGGGGAGAGTTAGAAAGTATCGCCCATCGGGGCACATACGATTTGGACGCTCACATGGAACTCTCCAAGAAGGATCTTCGCTTCTTTGATGAAGCGAACAAGAGTCACTTTACGCCGATCCTCATCGAGAGTTCGGCGGGGATGGATCGCACGACGTTGACGATGCTCGTCGATGCTTACGAACGGGAGACTTCGGTCGATCCGAACGGCAAGCAAACGGAGCGCATCGTCCTGCGGTTCCACCCAAAGATCGCACCGGTACAAGTCGCGGTGTTCTCCCTGGCGCGCAACAAACCGGAACTAGTTGAGCGCGCACGGGCAATCGAATCTGGGTTGCGTCCGTCGTTCCGTACGCAGTACGACGAAGGCAACATCGGTCAACTTTACCGTCGGCAAGACGAAATTGGTACGCCGATCTGCCTAACCGTTGATTACGAGTCTCTCGACGACCGTGCGGTCACGGTACGCGAACGCGACACTATGAGGCAAGAACGCATTGAAATCGATCGGCTCGATTCCTATCTTCGCGAAAGACTCTGAGGGTAGCGTTAAGTACGTCTATTATTTCGAGGAGGGCAGCGCGCAGATGCGCGATCTCCTCGGCGGCAAAGGCGCGGGCCTTGCGGAAATGACCGCGGCCGGCTTACCGGTTCCGCACGGCTTTATCATCACGACGGCGGCTTGCAAGGAATTCTTTGCGGCCGGCGGCCGTTTCCCCACCGGCTTGGACGAGCAAGTCGATGCGGCGATGCGCGTGCTCGAACGGCGCACCGAGAAACTGTTCGGCAATACCGCCAATCCGCTGCTGGTCTCGGTTCGTAGCGGCGCGGCCGAATCGATGCCGGGGATGATGGATACGATCCTCAACCTCGGGCTCAACGATGCGACCGTTGAGGGTCTGGCAGCCCTTACCGCTAACCCACGCTTTGCCTGGGACGCGTACCGGCGGTTCATCGCCATGTTCTCTAGCGTCGTGCTCGATATCGACAAGCACCGTTTTGAAGAGTTGATCGAACGGCTCAAGGCCGAGCGGGGTGTGAAGAACGATCCGGATCTCGGCGAGGACGCGTGGCGCGCGTTAGTTACGCAGTTCAAAGACGTTGTCCGCGAGGAGACCGGGCGGGAATTTCCCCAAGGCATCGACGAGCAACTGCGTTTGGCTATCGAGGCGGTCTTCAAATCGTGGAACTCCAAGCGCGCGATCGACTATCGCCGCTTCAACAAAATTTCAGACGACGGCGGGACCGCGGTGAGCGTCGTTTCGATGGTCTTCGGCAACATGGGCGACGATTCTGGAACGGGCGTCGCGTTCACGCGCGATCCCAACACCGGACAGCGGTTACTCTTCGGCGAATATCTGCGCAACGCCCAAGGTGAGGACGTGGTCGCCGGCACCCGCACGCCCGAGCGCATCACCGACCTCGAGCGTTCGCAACCCGACGTGTACAAACAATTCGTCGAGATCGCAGACAAACTGGAACGCCACTATCGCGATATGCAAGATCTCGAATTCACCGTCGAACGCGGGACGCTCTATATGCTCCAGACGCGTAGCGCCAAGCGCAGCGCCGAGGCGGCCGTGCGGATCGCCCTGGACATGGTCGACGAGGGCCTCATCGACAAAAGCGAAGCGCTCGCTCGGGTCGATGCGGCGTCATTAGATCAACTCTTTCATGCGCGGATCGATCCATCGCGACCGTACGAAGTGGCCGCAAAGGGGCTCAACGCATCCCCGGGTGCGGCCAGCGGGCAGATCGTCTTCGACGCCGATACCGCGCAAGCGTGGGGCGAAGCGGGCCGTGCGGTGATCTTGGTTCGCGCCGAAACCACGCCCGACGACGTCCACGGCATGATCGCCGCGCGCGGCATCCTCACGCAAAAAGGCGGAGCGACGTCGCATGCCGCCGTGGTGGCGCGCGGCATGGGCAAGCCGTGCGTTGCCGGTTGCGATGCGCTACGCGTCGATCGTCGGGGAAAAACGTTGACGATCGGTACGACCACCCTCAAGGAGGGCGATTCGATCACGATCGACGGAACCAACGGCACCGTGGTGCTCGAGGCGTTGTCGTTAATCGATCCGCCGTCGACCCTGCCGGAATGGCTGGCGCGCTTTCTCTCATGGGCGGACGACGCTTCGCGGATGCACGTCTGGGCTAACGCGGATACGCCGCAGGATGCTCGCAAAGCGCGAGAGTTGGGCGCGGTCGGCATCGGCTTGTGCCGGACCGAGCACATGTTCATGCAGCAAGAGCGTTTGCCCGTGGTCCAGGAGATGATTCTGGCCGATACGCCGGCGGCGCGAGAGGCCGCGCTAGCGCGATTACTGCCGTTCCAGCGCGACGATTTTGTGGGCATCCTCGAAGTGATGGCCGGATATACGGTCACCATTCGTTTGCTCGATCCGCCGCTGCACGAGTTCTTGCCATCGCTGGAGACGCTGCTGGTCGAGACGACCGAACTGCGGATGACCGTCGGCGTTGACGCCCCCGAGTTCGTCGCCAAGGATCGGATCCTGCGTCGCGTGCAGCAACTGCACGAGCAGAACCCGATGCTAGGCTTGCGCGTCTGCCGCCTCGGCATCGTCTATCCGGAAATCTACGCCATGCAGGTGCGCGCGATCTTTGAGGCCGCGAGCGATCTCACGGAGCGCGGCGTCGACGCGCGACCCGACGTGATGATCCCCGGTGTAGGCACGCGCGAGGAGATGGAGTTTACGGCCACAGCGGTGCGCGCGGTCGCCGACGCGGTGATTGCCGAGCGCGGGGTCACGCTGACCTACAGAGTCGGAACGATGATCGAGCTGCCGCGCGCGTGCGTGGTCGCAGACGAATTGGCGCAAGTCGCGCAGTTCTTCTCGTTCGGGACCAACGATCTTACCCAGACGACGTACGGCTACAGTCGCGACGACGCCGAAGCGACGTTCATTCCGCACTATCTCGAGAAGAAAATCCTCAAGGAAGATCCGTTCCAGGTGCTCGATCGCCAGGGCGTTGGCGCCTTGATGCAGTTAGCCGTCAAACGCGGCCGCTCCGTATCGAGCGAACTCAAGATCGGCATCTGCGGCGAACACGGCGGCGAACCGTCCAGCGTCGCGTTCTGCGATTCGCTTGGTTTGAACTACGTCTCATGCTCGCCCTACCGCGTTCCCATCGCCAGGCTCGCAGCCGCGCAGGCCGCGCTCACGGGGCAGCAATCGTAGTCGAGGCGATCGCCAAAATACTCGCGCACCTCTCGCACGGCGTCCTCCGCGACCAGCGACCACGACGACAACACGTAAAGATAGGGAGTTATCTTAATCATGTGCTACGTCCCGAGATTTTCAACGCCGTAGTGTTTGAAACGCGGCCACGCCTGCGGCAGAGGCGGATGCATGCCGCGGCACAGTACGATCGGTCGATCGTGCTCGAACGGTAGCGAATACGGCGATGACCCGAAGCGTGCCACGACAACGGCGGAGTCGCACAACGACGACCAGCTAGCAAGATCCACGTTCACGGCAATCACCACCGACCCGTCGTAACCGCGCGGCCCCCAAAGATAATACTGATTGTTGCCGCTCAGCGCCGGCGGTAGCCCCGCGCCGTAAAAGTCTATCGCTGCCGCCTCGCCATAGTTTGACGCGAAGATCGCCGCTTTCGCCCGATCCACTGGGCGCAAGTTCGCATACACGCCGCTGACGGTGCGCGCAAGCTCGGGCCATCCGAATTCGTCCGACATCTCGCACATCAACGGCGCTCCGATGCACGCACGCTCGATCGGCGGCATCTTGAACGCCATCTGTTCGATCGACCGTTGCAAGCGCGCCGGGGACACGACCGGCAAGACCAGCGGCAGCGCATACGCTCCACTAACCGTCGCCACGAGCGCCCAGACCGCTACGAGCCAGCGCGGCAGCATCGTGCAGGCTGCCGCACCGAGCGCGAACAGCGTCGGATATGCGCCCGCGAGATAGTAGTTCTTCCCATGGGTCAGCAGAATCAATAGCGCCGTCACCACGAACGCCGTCGACAAGAACCGGCCGACGGCCAGCCGCCGGGCTACGAACGTAGCAATGATGCCCGTTATCCACAGAGGTGTCAGCAACATATTTACGGAGAAAATCTGGTTCAGCCAGAACGCGCTTGGCGACCCGGTGAAGTTCCCCGAGTTATCGTTGCGCACGAGTTCTAAGAACGGTAACCCGTGCACCACCTGCCATAACACATTGGGCAATGCAATCAGCGTTGCGATGCCCGCGCCGATCCAAAAATCGCGCGACCGCAGTATTGCCCTTGGCCCGTTTAGCAGCAGTCCCACTACCAAGCCCGCGAGCCACAACAGAACGCCGTACTTGGTTTCAAAAGCGATGCCGGCGATCGCGCCCGCCCACCAAAACGCTCGCGGCTTTTGGCGTGCGATCGCAAGGAACATAAGATAGGCGATGGCCGTAAACGTCAATGGTTCGAACGTCGATGTCGTGGTCGTTGCGGTCAGCGCCGTCACCAATGGCGAAAACGCGGCCGCAACGGCCGCGAGCCACGCTCCGCGTAGCGTCGCTCCCAGAGACTGGGCGAACACAACCGTAAGCGGGACCAGCAGCACTGCTGCAAGCACGGCCGGCAACCGCAAAAGCCAAATGTTCGCACCTGCGAACTGCGTCGCCGCTGCCAACAGCGGAACGAGTGGAGGCTGATCGACGTACCCGAACGCCGGATGGCGGCCGCACACGATAAAATAAAGCTCGTTGCGAAAAATGCCGTAGCGCGCGGCTACTGCAAAGTGTATTGCGGCAGCGATCGCACCGACCGATCCGGCGGCCCACCAAATACTGCGGCGCGTCATGTGCGGGCGCTTCATCCTTGAAAGGTGGCGATTTGCCAATCGTTTCCGCAGGGATCCGTGATCATGGCCCGCCGATCGCCGTAGGGCACGAAACGCGGCGTTTCGAGCGAGGTGGCTCCGGCCGCTATCGCTCGTTGGTAGGCTGCATCGGTATCGCCGACGTAGAGGTAGAGAAAGCTTTGCGTGGCCACGCGCGGCCCCGTGCCGCTGACCATCACGAGCGAATCACCGATTCGCATCTGCGACGGAGTGTTCGCATCGAAGACGCCCCGAGCGCCAAAGGCGTCTTGCAAGAAACGAACCAACCGCGCGGGGTCGTCAGCCACGAGTCGCGGCGTGACGCTATGCCAGCCATCCGGAATCCATTGTGCCATACCCACAGCATACTGCGGGAACCGGGCGGCCGTATTGGAAAAAGGCGTCCCCATGAGGTCATCTACCGCTGGAAACTACCTGGTCCCGGTGGGCGGGCGGCGTTGCCGCGCCGAGCGATTCGCCCCCTCACCGGAGCTCTCGAGCGTGATCTCGCATTTTTGGCTAGCGCACTGGGATCTGCGCGGCCAATCGCCGTTCCTCTTCGAAAATCTTCCGAGCCCGAATGTCTTTGCGCTTATCGATGCGTCCGGGGCGAACGTCCACGGGGTCATGACGGGCAAATATTCGCGGCTGCTGGAAGGGCGCGGGAGATCCTTCGGCGTTACATTTCGGCCCGGCGCCTTCTATCCGTATCTCAAGGCGCCCGTCTCGAGCATCCGCAACGCAACGGTTCCAATCCGCGACGTCTTCAACGTTGATTTCGAACGCATCGGTTACGATGCGGTGCGCGATGGCAACGCCCAACGCGCGATCCAGCGCGTCGAGGCGTTGATTTTCGATTTGCAACCCAAGCGCGACGAGGCCGTACTCCGCGCCGCGGCGATGGTCGATCACGTTCGGACACATGGCGATGTCGCGCGGGTCGGCCAGCTCGCGGATGACTTCGGCGTCAAACAGCGAACGCTGGAGCGCGTCTTCGATCGGTACGTCGGCGTTAGCGCGAAGTGGACGATCAAATACTATCGCTTGCTCAGCGCCGCCGAACGCATCGTCTCGGCGACGTTCGACAAGTGGCCCGCGCTAGCGGCCGATCTCGGCTATTTCGACCAAGCGCACTTCATCAACGATTTCCGCGCCGTCGTCGGCGCATCACCAGCGGAGTTCGCCAAGCGTTTCGCTTCACCATAGCTCGCTAGTGCTTGGAGTCTTTGATGGCGGCGATGGCGTCCCAGGCGGCGTTCTGGATGCTTTCTTCGGTATCATTGTGTTCGATCGCGAGTAGCGCTGGAATCGCCGAACGCTGTCCGAGCATTCCTAGCGCGCGGACGGCCGCCCCGCGAGCGCGGAAGTACGGGTCGCGCTGGGCGATCGTCACGAGCGTTGCCTGAACCGCGGACGGCTTTTTGTGGCCGAGCGCGCCGATCGCGGCGATCGCGACCGGGCGAACCGTTTCGTCGGCGCCGTATTGCGCGAATGGAAGAATCACCGCGATCGCCTTGGAATCGCCGAAGGCCTGCAAGCCGGCGATCGCGCCGCGGATGATCGGCTCGCGGAACGCGTGACGCCGCAAGCCCGCGAGCAGTAAAGCATAGCTGCCGGGGGTCTTCGTCGCGCCTAGACCCGCGTAGGCGGCGCCACTGACCACCGGATTTGGATTTCTGGTCATCATACCCAGGTCGGCGACGAGACGCTTGTCGGTAGGATGGTCGAGTTCACCGACATCGTTGGCTGCGGCGATCTTCACACGCGGATCGGAATCGCGCAATGCGAAATCGATCGTGCCGGCGTCGTCCAGCGAGGCTGCGGCGTCGAGCGCATCCGCGCGTACGCCGTAGAATGGATCGTGCCCGACCACGTCGCGCACGAACTGACGCGCGAGGATGCGGTCGTTGCCGACTGCGCGGCCCAATGCAGCGACCGCCCACAGCCGATCGCTGACGTATGGCGCGTGGAGCGCTTGATATCCGAGGCCCTGCGTGCTCTTGGCGTAATCGAGTTGGCGAATGATGCTGTTGTTCGGATCGAACAGGACCATCTGCGGTTGCGCGGCCACTCCCGGGATCGTGACGGTTTGATGCGCGCGGTCGTCCGTGAAGCGGAAGTTCCGGCCCGCACCGCCGACATAGACCGAGACTACGACCGGCATGCGGAACGGCGATCCGTCGTGCGCGCGCTGGGTGACGTCGAGCGTCAACGTCTTGGCT
This sequence comes from Verrucomicrobiia bacterium, assembly GCA_035544315.1. Classification (GTDB taxonomy): domain Bacteria; phylum Vulcanimicrobiota; class Vulcanimicrobiia; order Vulcanimicrobiales; family Vulcanimicrobiaceae; genus JALYSX01. The sequence goes on along the minus strand of DATKGB010000152.1, from coordinate 7,864 downwards.
TTTGGGTTGTAGGATTGCTTCACGAAATAATGTGGAAAAGCGGCGCGATAGAACCACTCTTTTTGGAACCAATCGAGGTTCTCGCCGAGCGAAGCGTCGATTGCGGTAAAGAACTGAGCGGTGTCGGCGTTTTTGCCTTCATACTGGCCGAGATAATCCCGCAGGGCCTTAAAAAAACGCGCGTCGCCCTCCATATAGCGCAGCATGTGAAGAACTTGACCGGGCCGCGGATAGCCGCTGGCGTCGAACGAATCCAGCGGTGAGGAATAAACGTAATCGACGATCGGACGCCAATAGCGTTTGGTCTCGTTGAAGTATGAATCTTGAGCGTGATAGCGCTCGTATTCGAACTCCGCTTCGCCGTAGTGATGTTGCGACCACAACTCTTGAAAATAGGTCGCGTAGCCCTCATTGATCCAGACGTTCGCCCAGTCGGCCATGGTCACGTCGTCGCCCCACCACTGGTGCGACAGCTCGTGCGCGACCAAACCGTTGCAGGAGTTGGTTAAATCGTACGACGGCGGATGAATCGCCAGCTCGGTTTGGGTCGTTGCCGACGCGTTCTCCATGCCCCCGGCGGTGAAGCGCTCGACGGTCGTTTGATCGTATTTGGGCCACGGATACGTGATGCCGATCGTCTTTTGGAAGAACGCCACGATATCGTGAGTATTGCCAAAACACGGCGTCGCCCACTTGGCGTCGGCCGCCGAGGTGAAATAATCGACGGGAATCGGCGTACCGTCGGGACGCTGCGTCGTCGTGTGGAAATGCACGTACGGTCCCGCGCTAAACGCGATTAGATACGTGGAGATGGGCTTTTGCATGACCCAATCCCACGTCGCCGTACCGTCGGCATTGTCTGTCATCGACTTGAGCGAACCGTTGGCGGTCACTTCCCAGGCTTTGGGCACCGTGACGATCTGTTCGACGGGCGTCTTGTCGTTGGGCTCATCCCAGGTCGGGAACCAGCGCCGGTTATCGATGGCCTCGCCCTGCGACCAGATCTCCGGCTGCATGTTCGGATAGTATCTATCGGGCCGAATGAAATAGATGCCGCGCGTGGGCGTCGTCGTGTAGGTTGCGGCGATCGTCAGCGCATCGGACGCGTTGGCGGGCTGCGCGAGCGTGACATACAGATGGCTCGCGTCGACGTGATACTGCGCCGGCTGTCCGTTGACAGTTACCGCCGAATAACTCATGCCGATGCTGTCGAACGGAACGACGCCCAAGCCGTCGGCGCGCGGATGGATCGTCACGGTTTCAACGCCATAGACGACAGCCTTGGCGAAGTCAAAATGCAGCGTGAGGACGGTGTTGTCGAAGGTGTAGGGCGCGATAGCGGTCGTCTGAATTACCGCCGTTCCGCGCCCGTACGGCCGCGGATGGACTTTGGGAGCTGGGGCGGCGGCCGACGAGGCCAGGAAGGTCGCGGCCAGAATCACCGGCCGGCAAACGCGTGCAGCATACTTCATGGCCGGGAGGTTAGGACAGCGGAGCCGGGGTTCCCTCGCTTGCCGGCCGGCGCACGAAGAGTTTGCGCCAGTAGGCCTTACCCGAGAGTTTGGCGATGAGGTCGCTGGCGACGCGTGCGTCAACCGTGCCGTTCTCGGTTTGGACCCAGACGGTGGGGCGGTCGTTGTCGGCGGTCAGCGGCAGGCGATGTAAGACCTGGGATTGTTCGTCCGCCCAGACGTTTTCGTCCCCGTACTGCGCCCGTAGTTCGCGTTCGCGTGCTTCGAACGCGCCGAGGTCGCGCTCGGCATTGAACTCGGCAGCCAGCCGATAGACGCGCGTGCGGTCGCGCAAAGCTTGGGCGGATTCGCTGCGGGCGTCGCGCAGTTCGTTAAGCACGCGGAAGTCATCCCACGCCAGAAACTCATCGATCGGGTCGAGCAGGCGCGGAGCGGGCCACAACTCGCGCAGCACGTCTTGTAAGATGCGTTCGAACATGCGCGTCGTGTGATGAAAATAGACCGACGCGAACATCATGTAGCGCGCCAGCACGAACGATTCGAGCGCGACCACGCCGCGCGCGTCGATGCCCAGCGCCACGCTCCCGTCATGCTCGATCAAGCGGAGCGATGCGACCAACTGATCGGCGTCGTAACGGCCGCTCTGCACGCCCGTGAAATAGGCATCGCGCAGCAGATAGTCCATCCGATCGGCATCGAGGTTGGGGCCGCTGACCAGCTCGCGCAGGGCCGGATACTTCGAATCGGCGCAACCCAAGATCAGTCCTAACGTGTCGTTGGCGTCGACTTGCAACGCGTCGAACTGTCCCCGCATGTCGGGGAGCGCCAGCAATTCGCGCGTGCGCTCTTCGTGGCGCCGCCCCAGGACGGCTTCGCATGCGTGACTGAACGGTCCGTGCCCGATATCGTGCAGAACCAGCGCCGCGCGCAGCAGGCGCCGCTGATATGCGACGTCGGCGTCGTCGAGGAAGAAATGGCGTCCGGTGGCCACCAGGGTGTCAAACGCACGCGTTCCCATCGCCAGGGCGCCCAAGGCGTGCGTGAAGCGCGAGTGCTCGGCCGACGGGAAGGCCAAATAAGCCAGCCCCAATTGACGCAGCCGGCGCAGGCGCTGCATGACCGGCGCGTCGAGCAGGCGCGCCTCGGCCGCGGTCAGTTCGATGAAATGATGAACGGGATCGAAAATGCGCTTCACTGCCGCCGACGTTCGCCCCCTGACGGAAAACCGCCCGTTCGCCCGAATCCCTGGGCGGTGGGATTCGATCCAGGCGCGATTCGCGAAATCCACGCGAGAATCGATATCGCCGGCTTCATCGGTCAATACGTGTCGTTACGGAAACGCGGGAACGACTTGGTCGGCCTATGCCCGTTCCACAGCGAAAAGACCCCGTCGTTTCACGTTCACCCCGATCGCGGATTCTTTAAGTGCTTCGGGTGCAACGAGGGCGGGGACGTGATCGCGTTCGTGCGCAAACTCGAGAACCTCGACTTTCCCGACGCCGTCCGCCTGCTCGCGGCCAAGGCGGGCGTCGAGCTCGAACCCGAAGATCCACGCACCGCGCGCCAGCGCAACGAGCGCGAAGCGATCTACGAAGCCAATCGCCTGGCGGCGGCGTTTTTCGCCCGGACTCTCAAAGAAAACGCCGGAATCCGCGCGCGTGAGTATTGCGAGCGGCGCGGTTTTAACACCGCGACCATCGAGGCGTTCCAACTGGGCTACGCGCCGGATTCCTGGGATGGGTTGACTGCCGAACTCAAAGCCCACGGCGTCGATCCGGAGCTGGGGGCCAAGGCTGGGCTGCTCAAATCCGGGCAGCGCGGGTCCTACGATTTCTATCGCGACCGGTTGATGGTCCCGACCTTCTCGACCACCGGCGAAGTGATCGCGTTCGGCGGCCGCGCGCTGGGTGATGCCGAACCCAAATATCTCAACACTACGACCACGCCGGTCTATACCAAGGGCCGCTACCTGTTCGCGCTCAACGTCGCGCGGCGAGCGGCCCAGCGCGAGCGCACGCTGATCGTGGTCGAAGGCTACCTCGATTGCATCGCGTTGCATCAGGCCGGCTTCGACAACGCGGTCGCGGCACTGGGTACGTCGTTTACCGACGAACAAGCCGTCGAACTGCGCAAGTATGCCGACAACGTTTACTTATGTTTTGACGGCGACGCGGCGGGTAGTAACGCTGCGACCAAGGCCATCGACATCTCCTCCAAAGTGCTCGAACACGTGGGCAGTTCGGTGCGGATCGCGCTCCTGCCGCAGGGCGAAGATCCCGATTCCTACGTGCGCGCGCATGGGGCGCAAGGGTTTGCCGCATTGCTGGCTGCGGCCAAACCCTCGATCGAATACAAGATCGATCCGCAGCTCGATCGCTTGCGCGGCAAGTTCGATTCGCCCGCAACGATCGCGCGCGCGGCCGAGCAGTTGATTCGCGAGATGACGCCGCGTGAAGAGTGGGATCGCTGGCGCGTTTACGTCGCCAATCGATTGAAGGTGAACGTCGACGACCTTCGGAATAGCCGGTTCTTCGCAAACAACGCCAACTTCGCACCGCGTTCCGGTGGGCTGGGCGTCGCGGACAGCCGGCACGCTCCGGTCGGGGTGGGGCCGCTCTCGTTCGAACGCGAGGTTCTCTCAATCCTGGTGGAAGAGCCGGCCCTTGCGGGCGAGTTTGCGGAGCGCATCGAGCCGGGTCGGTTCGGCAACCAAGTATATCGTCGCATCTACGAACGAATCGTCGAAGGTGCGGGGAGCGTCCGGGACACCGCCGGGCTGTACTCGCTGTTCGCCGACGACCAGGCGAGCCTCGAGGTCCTCACGGCGTTGGGCCAGTCCGATCGCAGCAGCACGGTTCGCTACGGTGATGCGGGCCAGCGCCGCGAACATCTGGAGCGGGTCGTCGATCGGCTGCAACTCCAGGACGCCGGGAAGCGTTATCAGGAACTGTCCCACCTGATTGACGAACTAGTAACCGCCGGGCAGCCCGTTTCCACGGACCTGCGCGGCGAGTTTGATGCGCTCGTCACGAAATTAAAGAAGTAAGCCGAGAAAAACCGAAGATTAGAGTTGAAAGGAGGTGGACGCAAAACAGCATGGCACGTAAAAAATCCGGCGCAGCAGTCGCCGACGCTCCGGCTTTATCCCCCGAAGAGCTTAAGAAGCGGTTGATCGCGCGCGGCAAAAGCCGCGGCTCGCTGACCTATGAAGAAATTAATGTCGCCTTCGACGCGCTCGAAGATGTCAGTCCCGACGTCATCGACGACTTTTTCGAAGAGCTGGCCGGCATGAGCATCGAGGTCGTCGATGAGACCAAGGACGACAAGTCCGAGCGCGATACGGAAAGTGCCGAGCCCGAGATTCCGGTTATTCCTGAGGGAATTTCGCTTGAGGATCCGGTCCGTATGTACCTCAAAGAGATCGGGCGCGTCCCGCTCCTTTCGATGGAACAAGAGAAATCGCTGGCGATGGCCATCGAGGCCGGTGAGAACGAACTGCTCAAAAACGGGACGACCGATTCCCGCATCGTGTATTTGGGCGACGAGGCCAAGCGCCAGTTGACCGAAGCCAACCTTCGGCTGGTCGTTTCGATCGCCAAGAAGTACGTCGGGCGCGGCATGCTGTTCTTAGATCTCATTCAAGAAGGCAATCTGGGGCTGATCCGGGCGGTCGAAAAGTTCGACTATCGCAAAGGCTATAAGTTCTCGACCTACGCGACCTGGTGGATTCGCCAAGCGATCACCCGCGCGTTGGCCGACCAGGCCCGTACGATTCGCATTCCCGTGCACATGGTCGAGACGATCAATCGCTTGATCAAGATCTCGCGTCAGTTACTGCAAGAACTCGGTCGCGAACCTACCGTCGATGAGATCGCCGGCTCGATGGGCCTGACGCCCGAAAAGGTTCGCGAGGTCATGAAGATCTCGCAGGAACCGATTTCGCTCGAGACGCCGATCGGCGAAGAAGAAGATTCGCATCTGGGCGACTTTATCGAGGATCAGGAAGCGGTCGCTCCGGCCGAAGCCGCCTCGGTGATGCTGCTCAAGGAAAAGATGCAGGACGTTCTGCAAAACCTCACCGACCGCGAGCGCAAGGTGCTAGTGTTGCGCTTCGGGTTGGAAGACGGCCACCAGCGCACGCTGGAGGAAGTCGGTCAGGAGTTCGGCGTTACTCGCGAACGTATTCGGCAGATCGAAGCCAAGGCGTTGCGCAAGTTGCGCCACCCGTCGCGCGGCAAAGCACTCAAGGACTACTGGTCCAACGAGTGACCAAGCTCCGGTAGCGGGCCCTTTACATATTGCCGGTTTCGGCGCTCGCGCTGGGTATGACCAGTGGGTTCTTATCGGCGAACGCGCCGTTGGGATTGGGCATGACCCACACGATGAGATCCCAAACGTGCGGGAATAAAAAGACGCGCGCCACGGAGTTGCCGTTGGAGACCAGACCCATCTTCGTGATGGTTGTCGCCTGCGGGTTGTTGAGGTCGCCGCCGGCAGCGACGAACTTCTTGACGGTGGTCGCGTGTCCGTAGATGGTCTTTCCGCTTGCATCGACGGAGAGGTAATGCACGTGCGCGCGGAAATCTTGCCAGCGCGCCGGATTCACGCCCCATAACGTGGGGGCGTTAGGTCCGCCCGGCTGCGAGAAATCGGCGCCGAGCAGATTCCCGTGCACGTCGTACCACAGTTGGCTGGGATGCCGCGCGTCGGCGCTGGTCCACTGCAGGTTCGCATACGAAATCGAACCGGTGTCATCTTCGTTGGTGTAGCGGAAGTAGCCGGCCTTTTCGGCGGCGGCTGTAGTCGGGAAGCGCTGCAGCAAATCGGCTTGCATATGCAAAACGAACGCCGCTTCGGCACCCTGCGGTTGGGGCGAGAGTTTATTGGCGGCGAGGACGCTGCCGGTAGCCAGAACCGTCGCTAGCGCGACGATCGCAAACGAAAATTTGTACACGCGAAAAGCTCCTTAGCAAGATCAGGTCGGCGACGGAACCGGGGACGTTCCCGGGGTCGCCGTTGGGGTCGGTTCCGGAGTGGGCGGCGGGGTCCTCGTCGGCTTGGGCTCCTGTGTCGGCATCTGCACGAACGGAAGCGCGCGATACGAGGTCGCCGGCACGTCGACGGGTAGCGGAAGCGGCTTGGGCGTTTGAACCACGGCCACACCGTGGGAGACCGCGATGGTTGCAACCGTGCGCGCGCGCAGGACGCTTCCGACGCCCAGCGTCACGTTGCGGCCTTTGCGAAAGACTTGATAGAGCATGTGGGCGGGGAAGAAGATGTCGGTCACGCTGTCTTCAACCCCGACGGTCGCGTCGTGGCCCGTCGAGACGTAGGCGGTGATGTGTGAGGTCGGCGTACGCAGCGGTAGGTCTTGGCCATCGGGAAGATGGAGCGGCAGAAACGCGATGTCGACGTAGCCGTAGAAATCGCCGGCCTGCGCGGGTGTGGCGTGCAATACGCGAATGGATGCCGGCGCACCGGCGGGCGCCACGGTGATGCCGTTGACGATCAGCGGATCGCGCAGATGTGCGGCGATCGTCGCGTTGGTCTTGGTCGACTGCGACGAAATCGGATCGTCCAACACGAACAGCAGGCTGGAATCAAACGCAAGCGTCTGGATTGCCGTCGGAGACGGTGCGGGCGTCACGGCATCGGGCCGATGACCCGGCGGCGGTGTCGAAACGGGAATCGCTAAGCTGGTGCCTCCGCCTGCCGCGACCGCAACGCACAGCAGCGATGCGGCAATGACGACGCCGGAGAGACTAACTAGCGCGTTTCTTTTCGCTCTCGGCAATTGCCGCCGCGCGCTTTCCTTCTTCGATGAGCTGCTTGACTTTTTGGCCACCCTTTTGTCCTATCTGTTCGTAGAAGTTGGGGCCGTAGCGGTCGCGTGTGGCTTCGCCACCCTTCTTTCCACCCTTCTTACCGATTTGCTCGTAGAACTCGTGACCGTGGGCCTCTTTGGTGGCTAGGCCGCCTTTGCGGCCGATCGCCTCATAGAACTCGGTTCCATATTTTTTCTTGACGGTCTCGCCGCCTTTTTGGCCGGCCTCGCGTACCGACATGGGCTTTTTGGGGGGTTGGAGATCTGACATCGTATCGTTCTACCTTTGGTTTCTTGGACCGCCCTGGAAGGACGGCGGACGTTCTGTATATATTAGAACGTCTACCAGTGCTTGAAAGTTGGTGAGCGTTTCATGAGGATTTCCTGGGTAGTTCCTGTGCTAGCGATCGTGCTGATGGCGCAGTCGTCCGCCATCTCGCCCCAGCAGCGCGTTCTTCAGGCCGAACAAGCCCGCTCGTTAAGCGATGGTACGCTGGTCGCTGCGCTCGGATCGACCGACGAAGCAACCGCCGCCCGCGGCGCGCTGGCGATCGGACGGCTCCCTCCC
>DATKGB010000151.1:0-7251 GCA_035544315.1 Verrucomicrobiia bacterium | reverse complement strand
CTCGGCCCCGGTGGCCGCTACGAGGAGCAGCGCACAGGCGGCCGAAACGACCGCCGTGCGAAGGCGGCGTCCGATCACGGGACGACTTTAATGGTCAACATCATAGCGGCATGGCCGGCGCCGCAAAAAATGGCGCAATGGGCTTGATAGGTGCCCAGTTTCTTTGGCGTAAACGCAACGGTCACAAACTTGCCCGGCATGATGGTCGTATCGGCGATGCCCAGATCGCTTGACTGGATTCCATGGACGCCCTCGGTCGAAGTAAGCCGGAGGGTCGTTAGCTTGTTCAGATGCACGGTAATTGTTCCGGGCGTGAACTTCCAATTGGAAGCAACGACGGAGACACTGGTGGAAACGGCGACGGAGACAGTGGAGAGATCCGGTTGAACCGACACGGGATCTGCGCTCGCGGTGCCGGACACGCCGAGAATACATAACGCGCTGGTGAGAACAAGCCGCGTTAGGACATTGACTTGGAATAGAGATCGAGACATAAATGGCCGCCTTTCAGGCGAGGTGATGGGGGTGTGTGTGCGGATTTCGGCGCGCCGGCTCAGACCTGCGCGACTTTCGTCGCTTCATCGCGACGATAGTGTGCCTCAAGCCGCTGGCCGATCTCCGCGAGGAGATCTTTAGCCGTTGCGGATGCTAGTCGCGCCCCGAATAAGACATCGAAGATCTTGCCGGCCGCGCCCAGGGGCGGTTCGTAGGAACCGACTAATTCGAGTGCGGCGACGTTCCAATCTTCGTCGGCCCGGACGGTGAGCGTACCAACGAAGGTCGGGTAAGGACCGCCGCCGTGCGGCGCCCACATGACGTTCCACGGTTGATCGAAATGCATCGGGTCGACGGACGGACGAACCGTCACGTCCACATCCTTTGCGAATTCGACGAGCGGATTGACGCTCGCCGCGGGCGTCGGAACGCGCAAATGCCAAAGTTGCCGGTCGCCGCCGAGCTCGAACTGAAGGTATGTTTTGGCCAGCCCATAGGGGCAGGCCAGGAGATGGCGTTGGACGACGTTTGTCATGCAAGTAGTGTGTCACGCGCAGCGGAAGCACCGGCGAAGATCGTGCGAACGATCGTTCTTCGTTTTTTCTCAATTGTCGGGCAGCATAGGGGTTATGCCCAGAGTGCGCGCGGCCGCCGCCGTTCAATACCCGGCCAAAACTGCCCAACGGCTGCTTGCAAAGTTTATGGACGAACGTCGACGCGGTGACGGCAGCATCCGCCTGCCGCTGCGGGTTCCGTTGCGCGAAGGTCGCCGCGACGGTCTTTCCTTGGAGCGCGAGGTCGTCATGCGCTTTCGCCTCGAGCGCGACCCCAAGAACCTCGACGATACATTTTATATCGATTGGGTCCCCTCAGGCGGAGGACCCTATCCGACGTTTTCCGGGTTCATGAACGTCTATGCCGATGCCGATTCCCGAGTCTCCCGAATCGAAATCGACGGAACCTACATGCCCCCGGGCGGCTTGCTCGGCCGAACGTTCGACGCCGTTCTCGGCAACCGCATGGCACGTGCCTCCCTCACCGATTTCGTCAAGCGCCTCGCCTGCGACATCGATCCCGCCGCGTCCTCGAATAAGCGTTTCTGATTCTGCGAGGTGTCGCGCCGGACCGCACGAAGAAAAGCGCGTGGCAACCGTTGACGATCGCCGGCACGATTCGAAGATGTTTCGGGGACTTCTTGAATCCGCTCCCGACGCGATGGTCATCGTGAACGGCAGCGGCGAAATCGTCTTGGTCAATGCGCAGACCGAAAAACTTTTCGGCTATCCCCGCGAAGAGATCTTGGGCCGGAACGTCGATATCTTGGTGCCGCGACGCCTGCGCGGCAAGCACCCAGCTCATCGCGATCGATTTTTCCACGACCCACACGCACGACCGATGGGCACCGGTCTGGAACTTTTCGGCTTGCGTAAGGATGGGAGCGAGTTCCCCGTCGAGATCAGCCTGAGCCCGATACAAACCGACGAAGGCACGCTCGTGGCGAGCGCGATCCGTGATAGCACCGTCCGCCTTCGCTTTCAGGAGGCGCTCCAAGAAAAGAACGTCGAGCTTGAGAACGCAAGCCGCGCCAAGGACCGCTTTCTCGCGTCGATGAGCCATGAGTTGCGCACGCCGCTCAACGCCGTCATCGGCTTCACCGGAACGTTACTGATGCGCCTTCCCGGGCCACTCACCCTCGAGCAGGAGCAGCAGCTGACCATCGTTCAATCGAGCGCGCGTCACCTGCTTTCGCTTATCAACGACATTCTCGACCTTGCGAAGATTCAATCTGGGAAAATCGACCTCAACTTCGAGCCGATTGTCGTTGGGGAGGTCGTCGCCGAAGTCGTTGAAACGCTCCGTTCGATAGCCGACGAAAAAGATCTCGCGCTCGACGCCGATCTTCCCGACGATCCGATCGCGATGGTTTTGGACCGGCGATCGTTACGCCAGATCCTCATCAATTTGACGAACAACGCGATAAAGTACACCGAGGCCGGCTCGATACGCGTTACCGTACGGCGCGATGCCGGCGCGGTCACCGTGAGCGTCGCCGACACGGGCATCGGAATTGCACCGGCCGATTTTGCGCGGCTTTTCACCGCGTTCGAACAACTCGACTCCTCGAGCACGCGCCGCGTCGACGGAGCCGGACTCGGGCTCTACCTGTGCCGCCAACTGGCCGCGCTCCTCGACGGCGAGATCGGCGTCGTCAGCGAGCCGGGCGTCGGCAGTACCTTCACGTTGACGCTTCGCGGGAATTAGCCGTGCCCGCCCGCATCCTGGTCGCCGACGATAACGCCCCCAACCTTGCGTTGATGCTGTACTTGCTGCGGGCGTTCGGGCACGACGCGGACGGCTTCGCAGACGGCCTGGGCGCTTGGGAGGCAACGCGTGCGCGCTCATACGACCTCATTCTGACCGACGTCCTCATGCCGGGCATCGATGGCTACGAGTTCGCGCGACGGCTCGCGGGCGATCCGATACGCGTACCGTTGATCGCGGTAACGGCACTCGCGATGGTCGGCGATCGCGATCGGCTGCTGGCCGCCGGTTTTGACGGTTACGTTGCAAAACCGATCGACGCCCCGGCGTTCGTCGCCTACGTCGACGCGCATCTTCCCGAGCAGCTGCGTTCGAAGGCAGCGCATGGCGACGATCCTCGTCGTTGACGACGATTCGGCGAATCGGTTGCTTATCGCGGCCGTGCTCGCGCCTCGCGGCCACGACGTGCGCGAAGCCTGCGACGGCGCAGACGCGTTGCGCGCGATCGCGACGGACGAGCCGGACCTGATCGTTCTCGATCTGTCGATGTCCGGCATGGGCGGCGTCGCGTTTCTCAAAACGCTGCGGAACGGTGGGCACGGCGGCACGCCGGTCGTGCTTTATACCGCGACCCAGCCGGATGCCGCGCTGCGCGATCTTATGACCCTCTTTAACGTAGCTTCCGTCTTACCAAAACCATCCGAACCTGCCGAGATCGTCCGAATTCTCGAAGGCGCACTGTCGCGAGGTCCGGATTAGCGAAGGTCGTTCAGACGCGCCCCGGCCGCGGCGAGGCTTTCGCGAATGCTGGCCAGACGTTCGGGCGTGGGATCGAGGACGCCATCGATGATGCCCTCAAGATTGGCCTGCGCGATGGCCAGCGCGTTCCCGATGTCGTGACGCAGCGCCGCGATCTCTTGGGGATTCATCGGTCGCGTGGCCGCATTTTGTATCCGACGCCGAGGACCGTCTGCAGGTAGTGCGGAGTCTGCGGATCGATCTCGATCTTCTTGCGGAGGTTGTTGATGTGCCGATCCAGCGTTCGCTCGAACATCGTCCCCTCGTCGTGGAGGGCATCCAATAAGGCAGTGCGGGTGAACGTCTGGCCCGGGTTTTCTGCAAAGATGCGCAATACGCGAAACTCTTTCGCGGTCACGCCCGCATCTCGCCCGGCAATCCGCACCTGGTGCGCGTCGATGTCCACTTCGAGATCGCCGATCGCGATCGTGCTGCTCGTGCGCGCGACGTCCTCCGCATTCTCGGAGCGTCGCAACACGGCGCGCACGCGCGCCACGACTTCCCGCGGCGAGAACGGTTTGGTCACGTAGTCGTCCGCACCGAGCTCTAGGCCGACGATGCGATCTACCTCGTCCGCGCGGGCCGTCAGCATAATGGCCGGCGTTTGGCGGCCTTGGCTTCGAGCGACGCGCAGCACGTCCAGGCCGCTCCCGTCGGTCAGCGTGATGTCGAGCAGCATGATGTCGGGTTCGATGCGTTTGTATTCTTCAAGCGCTCGTTCGAGCGTGCCGGCGAGCGTCACTTCGAAACCCTCGCGTTGAAGGTACGCGCTCAGCGCTTCGCCGATCTTCGGCTCGTCGTCGACGATTAAGATTCGTTTGAGACGGTTCGTCGCTACCATGTCCTCATGTCGCTGAAGCCAATGCGTGGGCGTTCTTCGGTTCTGCCGGCGACATGGTCCTGCGCGCCTTGCCGGCCAGCGGGCCTACCGCGGGTCGGCGATGAATCCCTCAGGGGATGGCATCCTCCGCCGCCTCAGCCCTACGACGCTGAATTCGCGTTAGGATCATATGAAACCACTCGTATTTATAGCAATGCCGTTCGGCAAGAAGATGGACCAGCTTCGTCGATATACCGTCGATTTCGACGATATCTACGAGCGTGGCATCAAACCCGCCGTCCTGCGATTCGACGTCGAGTGTATTCGCGCCGACGAGGAGCGCAGCGGCGGCGTCATCCACCTGCCGATGTTCGAACGTTTGCTGTTGGCCGAAATTGCGATCGTCGACGTTACGCTGCCAAATCCAAACGTCTACTACGAACTCGGCATTCGCCACGCTGCGCGCCCGCGAGCGACGATCATCATCGGCCACAGTGAAGGAACGCTCCCGTTCGATATCGCCATGATTCGAGCTCTTCCGTATACTCTCACCGACGGGCGTTTGGAAAGCAGCGATTGCGAAGCGTTCGTGGATGCCTTGGCATCCCGTATCGAGCACACGCTGGCAGAATACCACTTGAAAGATAGCCCACTCTTTCAAATGATTCCGGAGTTGCAGGCGCAATCGCTGCCGCATGAGATTACGGATAGCTTTCGCGATAGAGCCAGAGAATTAGACGCGATTCGCGAACGACTCGATGCCGCCAGACACAAACCGAAAGAAGAGCGCAAACAAGCCCTAGCGGTGGTTGGGGAAATCGAGCGAGAACTTGGGGCGATTTCAAGCGCGGATACGGAACTGTTCTTCGAGGTGTTCCTGGCGTACCGAGACCTGGAAGCTTTTGACGAGATGATCGCGCTTGCCGAGCGCGCCCCCGAGGCGTTGCGTGCGTCCGTCCCGATGCTGCGCGAACAGCACGCATTCGCGCTCAATCGGCGCAATCGAGGAGACGATCGTGTTCGCGCCGTTGCGATGCTGGAGCAGCTTATCGAGGAAAACGGGCACTCGCCCGAGACGTCTTCGCTGCTAGCGCGTATCTATAAAGATCAATATTTCGAGGCCGTGACCGCCGGCGAGCGGCTTAAGGCGGGCGGCTTTCTCACGCGTGCCATCGATTTGTACCGGCACGGATTCAATGCCGATCCGCGAGACTATTATCCGGGAGTCAACCTCTGCACGTTGCTTGCGCTCAAGGGAACGCCCGAAGCCGGCGAAGAGCTCAAGCGCACCGTCCCGGCCGTTGCCTTTGCGGTCGGGCGTCTGGGCGGAGCAAATTCGCCCGATTATTGGCAGGTCGCGACGGTGTTGGAATTAGCCTTGCTGGGTAGTGATGCCGACACCGCGGTCCGCACGCTCGAGATCATCGCTACGCTCAACGTTGCGCCGTGGCATTTCAAGTCGACTGCGAAGAACCTCAAACTGCTAAGCAATACCGCTGAAGGCGTTTTGGACAAGACCTTGCTGAAAGATGCAACGGCGGAGCTAGAAAAGCTGGGAGATACTTAGCTACGTTTTTGCGACGCTATACGAGTGCGCGCCGGCGCCGGCGAGTTTGCCGCCCTCGACGATTAAGTATTCTTCGCGAATCGGTTTGTTGTCGAACCAGCACTCGAGGATCTCTCGCGTTCCCGCTGCGTAGCGGGTCTGCGCGGAGAGCGACGTTCCCGAGGTGTGCGGGGTCATGCCGTGATGCGGCATCGTGCGCCACGGGTGATCCGGGGGCGCAGGCTGCGGATACCAAACGTCGCCGGCGTATCCGGCAAGTTGCCCGCTCTCGAGCGCGCGCACGATCGCGTCGCGATCGCAGATCTTCCCGCGGGCGGTGTTGACGAGATACGTACCGCGTTTCATCTTTGCGAGCAGGGCGTCGTTGAAGCGGTGCTCGGTCTCGGCGTGCAGGGGCATATTGATCGTCACGACGTCGCAGACGGGCAGCATGGCCTCGATGCTCTCGTGGTAGGTTAGGTTCAGTTCTTTCTCGACGCTTTCGGGGAGGCGATGTCGATCGGTGTAGTGGAGCTTCACGTCGAACGGCTTCAAGCGCCGCAGCACGGCCGTTCCGATGCGTCCGGCCCCGACGGTCCCGACGGTCATGCCTTCCAAATCATAGGAGCGGGACGCGCAGTCGGCGATATTCCAGCCGTCTTTGACGACCCAAAGATACGAGGGAATGTAGTTGCGCACCAGGCCGAGGATCATCATCACGACGTGCTCCGCGACGCTGATGCTGTTCGAAAACGTCACCTCCGTAACCGTGAGTTTGTGCGCGATCGCGGCCTCTAGGTCGGTGTGATCCGAGCCGATGCCGGCGGTGATCACCAGCTTCAGCTTAGCTGCTTTCGCGATCCGCTCGGCGGTGAGGTATGCGGGCCAGAATGGTTGCGAGATCACGATCTCGGAATCGGGCAGCTCGCGTTCGAATGCGGAGTTGGGCCCTTCCTTGTCGGAGGTCACGACCAATGTGTGGCCCCGCTGCTCGAGAAACTTGCGCAGTCCCAACTCGCCGGAGACGCAGCCCAAGAGATCGCCGGGCTTGAAATCGATCGCGCTCGGCGACGGTGTGCGCTGCCCGTTGGGGTAGCCCTCGATCGTCGGAATTCCATCGCGAGCGTATTTCGGCGGGTAGCCGTCCACCGGGTCGTCATAGAGCACGCACAAAACCTTCGCCACGAGCCTGACCTCTTTCTATAATAGCCGCGCACCTTGCGCGCCGGATTAGCGCTAATTCGGCTCCAGGCTACGACCCGCCTTTGCGGCCGTCTAAGCGCAGTTGTGCCAGGGCATCGTCGAAGGCGAACCGGAAAGGGACCTCCCC
>DATKGB010000150.1:0-4993 GCA_035544315.1 Verrucomicrobiia bacterium | reverse complement strand
CTTGAACTCCCAGGGGCGCTGCGTGCCGTCGTACCATTGATGCGTCCCCGGGACGCCGTCGTACGCGAACGCGTTGCCCACCGGCTCCCAAGACTTGCCGCCGTCGTCGGAGCGCTGGATCTGCTGCCCGAACCAGCCGCTACACTGCGATGCATAGAGCCGGTTCGGTTCGACCGGCGAGCCCTTCAGGTGGTAGATCTCCCAGCCCGTAAAGTGCGGGCCGTTGATCTCCCACCGTTCGCGCTTCCCATCTGACGTCAAGACGAACGCGCCCTTGCGCGTGCCAACCAGTACCCGCACCCCGCTCATCCGTTATTCCTTCGAAAACTCCCGCTGCCCGCGGCGATCTTGCTCGTTGCGCGTAGCCGAACCTGTAGGCGTTCTACTTCCAGTAATCCATGGTGTAGAGCTGTCTTCCGCTCATGGTGTTATTCCGCCCGATGAAGCAATGCTGGGTGTGCCTCCTGACCACGGCCAGGCCCCTCAATGCTTCGCCTTGCGTCTGGAACCAATGTATGTTTCTCGGACCGTCGGTCAGCTGCCAGCCAGAGGGGCCCCGGGAGACGATCGCAAGTCCGGCCGGATTGTACGAGATACAATCCTCCGGAGTTGGGGTCGCGAGCACCTTGACGGCGACCGGTGCCATGTTCCGGTCGGCCGAAGCCGGCAGAACGCCGGCGAGTGCTACGACGAGAACAGCAGCAAGAATGACAGGGATGCGCACAATCGTAACCTCGTGCCCGCGCGTGATAGTGACTTGGGACGCGGTGATGTAACGGTACCGTTCAACTCTTATCTACAGATCAGCCCCACCGGATAATGACGTGCAACGGGCTGACCGAAACACCTGCGTCTGTGCAAAACGCCAGCGGAGCAGCTGACTAACCGGCACAGCCGGATGCAAACCGGATAGCTGCATTCCGCGAATAACAGAGGCCATCAGCACTTGGCTGATGGCCCCTACACCTCTCCCGGAGTTGGACTCGAACCAACGACCCGCTGATTAACAGGCGTTCATCGCACTCGTCGAAAGGAGCGGGATGCCCTGAGCGTTGGGCCACCCGCTTAAGATTCCGTTTGCTCGCTAGGTTGGCCCGTTTACCAGGCGCTACTAGTGCCGCCCGTGCCCTCCCCCGTGCCCTCCGATGTGGATCCCGATCCCGAGACCATAGTACGGTCCGTAGCAGCACGGATACGGATAGTAAACGGGGTATGGCGGATAATAGACTGGGTAACCCGGCGCATACGAGTAATCCTGGGCATAGGAGTACGACGGCAGCTGGGCCGCGTACGGATACGCCTGATACCCGGAGTCCTCAGGGTACGGCTGCTGGGAGTTCGGTCCGCTAAGTCCGTACTGCGGGGCACCGCTGTAGCGACCGCCGGCCATCGACAGCATGACGACGTCGTTGTTGTTATCCCAATTGACTTGAACTCCGAGCGACTGTGAAAGGAAGCGCAGCGGAACGTAGGTGCTCGCGCCGATGATAAACGGGGCAACGTCGAGCATCTGCGTCTGGCCGTCGACGACCGCTCGGTTCGAACCGATGTTCAGCGAGACGTTGTGACCGCGTCCGGTCGCGTTGATCTGACCGTTGTCGTACACGACCGTCGCGCCCATCCGTTCGAAGACACCGCGTAGCGGCACGAAGACGCGACCAGCGCGCTCGACGGCCGGCGGATTCAGAGTGAGCGTATTGCCGTTGAGTTGAACGGCGATCCGGGTATTCTGCGCCGACACCGACGCCGCCACGATCAGCGTCGTCGCGAGGACCGACGCGGTGGCGAGGGCCGTCAAGGCGAAGCGTTTCAAGGATTGCAAAGTGGACCTCCTTGGCCATCCGGCTCAGTAATGGAGCCGCTGACGGTAACGTACCCACAACCACGGTCTTTGCTACGGAACCAAGAGCTCGTCTAGCCGTGTCGCTTTCATAAGCGAGTAGGGCCCGAGCCGCGCGGCTCTCCGACGACCGTCACCGACATCCCGGGGGCCAGCCGCAGACCGGTCGGATTGATGACGGTTCCGTCGTGCTCCCGGACTCCGGAAGCCACGAAGTCTCGCCGAAGCTCGACGCCTTCTCGCTTGCCGAGATCGCGAAGGGCACAGGCCTCTCGCTCGCAGCCTGCTCGCGCTTTCGGGCCGGTATGCGTGTGCCGCACCCGCGCCATTGGAAATAAAGAGAGGGCCATCAGCACTTGGCTGATGGCCCCTGCACCTCTCCCGGAGTTGGACTCGAACCAACGACCCGCTGATTAACAGTCAGCTGCTCTACCAACTGAGCTAACTCGGAACGGTCGGTACTTGCGGGATTTTACTCGATCCGGACGCTACCCGCAACCCCGGAGGCCGCCGACCGAGGTTCCACGGTCCGACCGGGCACCCTTCCGCCCGTCAATCGCCCCGGCTTCGAGATCGTGAATGATCTGACCGGCGGGGACGATCTCCTCGATCGCGCCGACCGATTGTCGACGCCGCATCCAACGCGACTTGGGACCAGTGAAGGCTCTGCACTTGCGACGCCACCAGGATTCCGGCCGCGTGCAAGCGCTCCACGTACGGTTTCGGATCGCCGAACGAGATGCTCGCGAGCGTGGGTTGCGCGGCGATGGCCAGATCGAGGAGATCCGGCCGTCGCTCCAACACCCAGGTCACCAAGCCGATACCGAACGCCGACGCAGTGCCCGAGCCAGGTTTCCGCCGGCCTGCGGCGTCATCGGCGCGCTGACGAGCGGGACGCGCACGCCGAGCAGATTGGTGACGGCCGTACGGATCGTCGTCATACGTTGACATTCGTCGCAAGTGCGGGTAAAATCCCATTCATTATGCGCTAGCTCTACGACCGCCGTCCTTTCATCGCTATTTTCGGCCAGGAGCCAGTCGCATGTCCGCATCAACACCAACTCGAGGCGTTTTCGCCTCGGCCGCCTTCTCCCGCTACTTTCTCGGCCAATCGCTTTCATACGTCGGGGACGGGCTGCGCACGCTCGCGGTTCCGCTCTTAGTATTTCATCTCACCAACTCGGCGGTCGCGTTGGGCGGCGGACTAATTGCCGAAACCTTGCCGTTTGCGCTGTTCTCGGTTGTCGGCGGGTCGCTGGCCGACCGCGTCGATCGACGGCGCTTGATGATCTATTGCGATGCGGTGCGCTGCGCCGTTATGGTTGCGTTTGCCGTCGCATACGTCACCCACCATTTGAGCGTACCGGGCATTTATTGCGGTTTGATCGTGATCTCCATCTCCGCTGCCTTTTTTATGGGCGGTCAGTCCTCATCGCTCCCATATTTGCTCGGAAAGGCCAACGCTACCCGCGGGATGTCGGCACTGCTGGCCGCTGAAAACACTTCGAACTTGGTCATGCCCGCGATTGGCGCGGCGCTTTTCGGTTTGTTCGGTATTCTTCCGGCCCTGATCGCCAATGCCGCGACCTATCTCGCCAGCCAGTTTTCGCTGGCTAGCATTCCGTCGTCGCTGGGCCCCGACAAGCCCGTCGGCGTTCCGTCGCTGCGCGAACTGATCGCCGACACGCGTATCGGGTTCCAGTTTATCTTTGCCGACCGCTCGATGCGAGCGCAAGCCACCATCGGCCTCTCGCTCAATACGCTGGGTTTCGGCGGGTTTTCGATCTTGATTCCGTTCTTGAAACGCGACTTCGGTGCGAGCACGATTACCGTCGGCCTGTTCTTTGCCGTCACGGCGATCGGGGCGATCCTTGGCTCGCTGGCCGCGGGACACGTCGACCGACGCTGGCCGTTCGGAAAGATGATTACGGCGGCTTATATTGCCGACGCCGTGCTGTTCTTGCCGGTCCTATTCGCCCGCAACATCTGGGTCGTCGCGGCGTTCTGGGCGATCTCCAGCGGCTTGGCGCAGTTCGAGGTCGCGCAGATCATCGGGTGGCGTTTACGCGTCATTCCCCAAGAGTTGGTGGGACGCGTCTTCGGCGCGATTCGTTTGTTCGTGCTGTGCGGTTTGGCGCCGGGGGTCATGTTTGCGGCGTGGATGGCCGATCGCTTCGGAGCGCATCCGGCGATGACCGTCGTCGCCTGGGGCTTCGTGGTCATCGCCGTTGCGGCACTGGCTTCACCGGTCATCCGGGATGAAGCGCGCTAGCCGGGCGGGCGCGACTGCTGGCGCACCGTCACGTCGCGCGTGGTCGTTAAAGTCACCTGATTGCCGACCGGCAACGTGATGTTGGTCTTGTCGTTATTGCCGTACAAGAACCCGCCGGCCGCACCGATCAATCCGCCGCCGCCGGTATGAAAGATCGTCTTGCCGATGACGTTTCCTAACAGCAGTCCGCCCAGGGTTGCCAGCGCAACTTTCGCCCCGCTCTTTTGCTGGGTTTTGGTTTGCTGCCCGGTTACTTGTGCGCTGAGGTCGACGGTCGTGCCGTCGCGTAAGGCAAGCGCGTCGATGCCCAACTGCAATTGCGGGTTGTTCCCGCGGCTCGCGCGGCTCACGCCGATAACGTGACCGGTGATCGTAGCGCCCGAATAGCGATCGTCGTTATTCGGATATGGCGCGACGACGTGCATCGAGAACGTGTCGCCGACGTTGGTCGTTCCGCTATCCAGCGTCGTGTCCATCACGGCCGTGATTTGCGAGCCGCTGGGAATCACGCCGTATGCCTGCGCGCCGACAACGGCCGTGGTGAACGCGACGGCGAGCATCAGCGCAAGGGGCATCCGTAGAGTCTTCATAAGGGGTCGGTCCTTTCGAATCGGGTGATCGCTCTTTCATCAACGTTCTTACCCAGCGAGTCGTTCGGATATAGCAAGCCGTCGCTTGCAAAAAAAAGGGCCCCGCGCAAGCGAGGCCTTTTAGATGGGGCCGGAGCGATCGCTAGCGCCGCGATTGCGCCCGGACGATGACCGTGTGGACCAACTGTATGGCGACCCTCGAACCAGACGGCACCACGAAGTTCGTCTTGGCGTTCAAACCGATGAGCGCGCCCCCGATCAGGCCGACCGGGCCTCCCTTTCTTTCCTCCC
>DATKGB010000149.1:0-5732 GCA_035544315.1 Verrucomicrobiia bacterium | reverse complement strand
CGGCGAATGGTTTGGCTACTGCGCCGGCGGGGGAGGCGAGGAGGCGATCCAATTCTTCTTGCGTCGGTTGCTGGGAGAAATCGCGACATGCGTCGACTATGCAGAAGAATCCGAACGGCTCGTCGGCCCGATTGACGAACTGGTGGAGTTCGAGCGCGTCGACGAACACGACGTCGCCGGCGGAAATCTCGGTGACGGTGGTTCCGAGTATCGCAAAGCCTAAGCCGCGACGGACGATCATGTAATGCTGATGCTCGTGCTTTTCTAGGCGCGAAGCGGCACCGGGCTGCAGTTCGAAGTAGCGGAGCTCTAGCGCCGGGCCCGGCTCGCTTGAATCGTTCTTGCGCCCGCCGACGATCGTGTGCCGCTCGACCCCGAGATCGGGAGAGCCCGGTCGATAGGCTTCGACCTCGATACCGTTCCAACCGCGCTGCGTGGCGCGTATTACCTTGCCGGCCATTAGGGCGCCACTATACCACTTTTTGGCGGCGCGCAGATAGCATCAATGTCGCCCACCCGACCACCGCCAAAATTACCGCAGCGACGATTGAGAGAAGGATGTAGACGCGCCGATTGGGCATACCGGCGCAGCCGTTAAACCCCTTCGCGGTCATCTCGGTCTGCGCGCAAATTGCAAAGCGATCGGCCGAGGTCTGGACCTGCGCGGGCGGCTTCCAGCCGGATACCATTCGCGCGTGAATCGCGGCCAGCGATGCCGCGTTGATGCCTCGCGCTGCGAAGGCCCGGTTGAAGTCGTATGTGACGCCCCACGACGCCGTCCCGTAATCGTAAACATCGCCCGTGTAGTCGGCGATCGTTCCATCGCTGCCGACCGTTGCAACCAAGAACGACGGTGGCCGACCGTAGATCGGCGAAATCGACGGTACGATCAGCATCGGTACGCCGCGAACATCGCGTAACTGCAATTCGTGGGTGTGACCGGCTAGCGCAAAGGTCACGCGATTGCGGGGTGCGCCGAGCATGCCGATCAGGCGCGATCCGGCTTGCGGATCGAGAAACGAAATTGTCGTCGCGCCGTGAATGAAAGCGGTCGAATAACCGTCGATGCCCGGCGGCACGTGCATCAAAACGAGGTTGCGTTCTCCCGGCGGCGTCGAAGACAACGTGCGCTGCAACCAGGTCAATTCGACGTCACCGGGTCGGGCAACCGACGAGCACGCAGCGGCGTAATACGGCGACCAGTAAACCGAGTTCGCGACGACTACTCGCAAGCCGGCAATCGGCGAAGCGGCCACGTACGCGCCGTCGGCCCCAAAATCGTGCGCGAAGTTCGGTGCCGCAGCGGCGCGATCGACCAGCGGCGCCCAAATCTTTGCCAGCGCGCGCAGATACGAATTGTCGTACGATACGCGGTAATCGCCGCACGGGTCGTCGTTGTTTCCCAACGCGACCAAGAACCGCGCGTGCGGAAACGCCGCCGCGACCTCCCGCTCGATGGACGCCATTGCGTTCAACGCCGTTGCCTGCTCGGTCGCATGGGGTGCGCCTCTTTTCGCCAAATCGTCGAAACGGTGCGCGAGAAAGTCGCCCGCCAGCACCACGACGGCTGGGTCTGTATCGGCCGCGCGCATCTTGGCGATCGCCGATCGCAGCAGCGCGGCATTGGTGTCGTTGCCCGGCGTCGCCGGCAGCGCCGAGCGATCGAACGGATCGAGGTGAATGTCGCTGACCAGCAACCAGCGTCCATCGGCCCTCGCGCCCGCAGGCAAGGCCAGCGCGAGAATCGCTAAGGCCAATGCGAGCCACCAGCTTGACAGGGGACGCCGGAGCAGTTGAGATAACAGCATGCGTTACTGGCTATTCAAGAGCGAGCCCGATTCCTACTCGTTCGAACGATTGCGCGGCGAAGGGACGACGCCGTGGTCGGGCGTGCGCAACTTCCAGGCTCGCAACAACATGATCGAGATGAAAGTCGGCGATCTCGGATTTTTTTACCATTCCTCGTGCGCGCAACCGGCGGCCGTGGGCATCGTCAAGGTCGTGCGCGAGGCGTATGCCGACGATACCGCTTTCAAGAAGGGCGGCGACTACTACGATCCGCGCAGCACGCCCGACAAACCGTTGTGGAAGATGGTTGACGTGGCTTATGTCGAGCCGCTCGAACATGCGGTGACGCTGGCGCGTATGCGTGAGGATCCGCAGCTAGTCGGCATGCCGCTGCTGCGACGCGGGCAACGCCTCTCCGTGCAACCGGTCACACCCGACGAATGGAAGATCGTTTTGGACTTGTCGCGCGAATGAAAGGGAGGGGCCGCCGACCCTTCGCTATACCGCCGTCAATTCCCATCCGCATCCTTTGGCGCGCTTTGCGCCGGAGCTAGCAGCTCGTACGAACCCTGGGTGATGACGATATCTCCGCGATGAATCTGCGAGCCGCTGATTACCAGCGCGATCCGAGCTGTTGAACGACCGTTACCGGAACCGGCTCATATGCGTCGCCGTTCTTGCGGAATACTTGCGTGTTTCCCGTTGTCGGGTCTAACACAAGCGCGGCTGCCGGAAGCACCAGCCCGCGTCCCTTCTCGACAACGATCGATGCCGTACCATAGGCGCCCGGTCCGAAACTTACTCCCCCGGACGAAATACGGATAAGGACTGGAACCAAACGTGCAGACGTTGTCTGCTGCGGATTGATGGCAACCACGGTGCCGCCCACTGTTTTGCTCGCGCCTAGCGATGCCTGAGTAGCTGTAGCAATATCAAGCCCCTGGTGTAGACGTGCTGGCCTAACGGAACCTGCGCGTCTACACCAGTAGATCGGACGCGATCGAGTGCGTCGAGCCGGTGGCCCTTAAGGCCCCGCACCCACGAACTTGGTGAACTCAAACCGAAAGGTCGCGGGGCCTAGCACGTTCCCGGTCGTTGCCGCTTGAGCCCCACCGTAGATGGGAATCGGAACGCCCCCGCCGTAGATCGGATAGAGGCCAGAGTTGGTATTGAAGATGTTGTCGCCAGAGACTTGGAACGCGAACTGGTTGCCCAGCGGAACGCGTACGGTCGCATAGCCGATGGCAAACGGCGCCTCGTTGAGCGAGTTGTTCTTGCCGTACAACGTCTCACCGAGTTGTAGGAATACTCCCTCGCGTGAAGTGTACGAGATGGCGGCGTTGCCTTGCATGTACGGAATCGACGTATTCATACTGCCGATGGTGCTCCCAAAGCCAGTGCCGATACCGCCGCTCGTGAAGTTCTGGCCCGCGACAACGCCGAGGTTCTGATTAGGCGTGCAACTCGGTGCCGGAATGCTACAGTAGAAATACGCCGGCAAGTCGTATACGTACCCTTGCTCCAAGCCGAGCGAGCCCGTAAAGCCGATCCCAACGTTAGGGACATGCCGCAGGGTGAGTTCGAGGCCTTGGTAGCGAGCGTGGCTCAAGTTCACCGTCGAGGCGAAGTAGACGGGAGTGCCGGCCGGCGGCGCCGGGCCGCTCGATGGCGTACATGTATAGGACGTGCCGCAGGTCAACCCCGAGTTCGTCGTCTGCCCGAAGAACTTGTTGAACATATTCGTGCGGTAGACGTCGCCGGAGACGACGCTGATGCCATCATGCAGTCGATAATCCGCGCCGAGATCGTAGCCGAACGCACTTTCCGGGCTAAGGTTCGTCGGCGCCGTAGTAACCGAGAAAATTCCGGCGGTCGAGCTGTAGGAGCCTCGACCATTTATGCCGTTGCCAGTGATAAGCCCGAGATAAGGCGGCGCAATCGAAGAACCCGCCGAGAGGCGAACCGCGAGATTCTCCGCCGGACGGTATTCTAGGGCGAAGCGTCCGTCATAGTGCGTCAACTTTTGTTGCGTGAAGACGTAATTCGTACCGCTCGGCCCGCAGGCGAACGACGCCTTAGCGCAGACCCCGTAGTTCGTATTGTAGAGATTGTCATACAGCGCGGCATCCGCCGTTAGTTTCGGATTGACGCGAAAGTGCCCGAGGAGCATGATCGTCGAGCTGGTTTGCGTACTCCCCGAAGGAATCGAGGTCGACGTGCTCAGCGAGTATGGGGGCGCAAACGTGGATGAAAATGCGCTATTCGTGTAGGCCTGCGACGATGATTGCGACGTGTCAAAGTTGAGAGCGACCATATTATCATTGCCGAGCGGATGCTCGATTTCGAATGAGTAGCCCGTCAACTTATCCTGTTCGGTCTGGTCGTAGAAATCGTAGACCGCGAGCGGAACGACGCTTCCATTAAACTGAACCGGCGTTCCAAAAGAGGCGGCGCATGTGGGGCGGAAAGCGTAAGACGAGCAACCCGTCCCATACAGGTGCACGGAGCTCACCGTCGGCGTGTTCGGAGACGAGCCTTCGTCGACAAGGCGCGAGATGTCCGCGTGATAGAACCGTGCCACGACCGTGTTGTTTCCGAACGTCGAACTTGCTTGCGCCTGGAACATCGGTTCGTTGTTCGTCTCAACGTTTGCCGAGCCCGGAAACAGGTAGTAGACCTGTAGCGGTCCCGGCACAAGCGAACCGCTATATCCTGGCCCCGGGGCAAACGTCGAACCAATGGTCCCGTTGCCTGTATTTCCGGTCTGGTCCGCAGTAGATTGGCTGCCAAGGTAGCTTGCCATCACATACGTCACCGGCGATAGCCGATACCGAACCTTGAAGAGGTCGGAGAAGTTAACAAAGTCGCCGGTCACGGTGTAACAACAGGCAACAAGATTATGGATCGAAGGAACGGTGCTCGACGTGCCGGGCACCGGCACCGACCGAGCGCTCGAACCCTGATAATTGTTGACCGCGTTGCCGCTGATAAAACTGTTCCCGTTCGTCGGGTCGAAGAGCGCCTGATAGTTCCCGAAGGCCGATGGTGTATCGATCGAGGATACGTCGAAGACGAACCCAAGTCGCCCACCCATCGTGGTATCGGAAATGTCGAAATTCGAAAAGGTACCGCCGTGATTATCGATGCCAAAGAGCATATTTGCTTCCGGATTTACGGTTGGGTCTTGGGTGCGGAAGTTGATCGTTCCACCGATCGCGCCATTGATCTGCGGTACGAGCGCCCCGGGGCCCTTGACGACTTCCACGCTCTGCAACATGTACGGATTGAGAAAAGTCGTTACGTAGTCGCCGTAACGCCCAACGGCCAGCGGGTGACCGTCGACCATCGACTGCGTCTCGAACGAGTTCGCGCCGCGAATCGTCGGTACGGTAATCGCTCCGGCCACCGCACCGTTCGCGCTACCACCCGGGAAGGAAATCTGGACGTCGGGAATTTGATTAAGGACGCGCGTTACTTGTAGCTGTCCCTGATCGCTAAAAGTCTTCGAAGAAATAACCTGGACTGCAGCGGTTGACGTATTGAACGTGCCGCGGCCCACGGCCCGGACGGTTGCGATCGTGTGTAACGACGTCAACGTCACGCGGTCCATCGTAACGACGAGATTCTTGGTTTCGCCGCTGAAGATGGGTATCTGCGATTCGGCGGCTGTGGCAAAGCCCGCCTTGGTTGCCGTGAACGAGTACAAGCCCGCCCCGACACCGGTAATCTCGAAATGCCCCGTTGCATCCGAACTCGTTTGGTACGTGCCGGGGCCTCGTAACGTGACCCGGGCATCTGCAACCGGGGCGCCGGAATTATCGTCAATGGTGCCGGCGATGCCACCGGTGTTTGTCGCGGTCTGTTGCGATGTAGCCTGAGCCACGACCGTCGCCGCACTAATGGGTCCGACGGTGGCGAGAGCAAGAATACACACGCACAGAAAA